>DAIOVT010000180.1:0-7611 GCA_036758885.1 Kineosporiaceae bacterium | reverse complement strand
GGTTCCAGCCGGTCGTCGAGCTTGACGCAGGAGCGTGCCGAGGTGCGCAGGTACTCGGCGTAGCCACCGTTGGTGTCGATCCCGGGGAAGGCGGAGTTGACGCAGTGCACGTCGTCCCCGAGCCGGCAGGCCCGGCACAGACCGCAGGTCATCAGCGGATGCAGGATCACCTTGTCGCCGACCGCCACGTTGGTCACCGCATCGCCCACGGCGTGCACCCAGCCGGCGTTCTCGTGGCCGATGGTGTACGGCAGTTGCACACCGCTCTTCTCGGCCCACTGGCCTTCCAGGATGTGCAGGTCGGTGCGACAGACCCCGGCGGCGCCGACCTTCACCACGACGTCCAGGGCACCCTGCACGACGGGTTCGGGGACCTCCCGCATCTGCAGCTTCTCGTGGTACCCGACGACTTGCACCGCTCTCATGCCGAACTCCTCGTGTCGGTGACGACCGGTGCGAACCCGGCGCGCGCGGCGTCCGGTTCGCTCTGGCTGTATCTCGTGGCGAGCAGACCCCGGCAGAAGTGCGCGTTGCCCTCGATCGAGATCCGGGTGGAGGTGGCCAGCCGCAGTTGCAGCGCCGCATCGGACCGCTCGACCGACCGGCCGTGGTGGTCGACCATCACCCGGGCCTCGGGGTTGGTCGGCAGCCCGATCGCTGCCCGCCGTCGCACCAGTGCGTCCTTCTGCGTGCCCTCGGGCAGGTCGAAGAGCTGCAGGTAGGGCAGCTCCTCGATGCTCCAGGTGCCACGGCGAAGCATGGTGCGGCAGCACCGCTCCATCGCCGCGAGATGCGCCTTGCGCTGGAACGTCGTCCGCAGTTCGTCCAGGCTCTCCTGCGCCTCGACCCCGAAGGTGCCCCGGTACCCGGCGCCGGCCCGGACACCGGAGTTGATCTTCTCGGAGTCGTGGTGGTCGTCCAGTTCGACGATCACCCGACCGATGCCGGGGACCCGCTCCAGCGCCTCCTGCGCGTCCGCCACCATCAGGTAGGCGAAGTTGGGTGCGCAGAACGCCGTCGGCAGGCGCAGGTGCACCCGCACCCCGGACTCGTCGAGCGCCACCGAGCGCACGAACCCGAGTTCGGTGATCGGCTGGTCGAGCTCAGGATCCAGCACGGTGGCGAGGGCGTCGTGCACCGCCTCGGCCGCGCCGGTCCAGGTGCCGACGGGCGGCATCACACACCTGCCCCGACCGGCAGCTGCAGTTCGGCCGGCACCTCGAGGTCGTACAGCGCCGCCGCGTTCAGGCCGAGGATCTTCTTCTTCGCCTGGGTGGTCAGCGCGGAGTACTCGGTCATGTCCTCGGGGATCTGGAAGTCGACGAACTTCTCCACCAGCCACTTCGGCGTCCAGAGCGCGTAGTCGCTGGCGAAGAGGATCTTGTCCTCGCCGATCCAGTACATGAGCTCGCCGATGATCTGTGCGAAGTAGCGCGGCCGGGTGTGGATGAACGGGATCGCCACGGCCAGACCGCCGTAGACGTTGGACTCCTGGGTGGCGATCCAGCAGAAGTCCTCCAGCCGGGGCAGGCCGACGTGCTCGACGATGAAGTTCAGGTCGGTGTAGTCGGTGGCGACGTGGTCGACGTCCTTGACGTCGAAGGCGTCCCGGTCGAGCGGCCGGATGGTCGGGCCCTTGTGCACATGGATGTTCTTGATGCCCAGGTCCAGGCAGGTCTCCAGGTAGCGCCGCGACCAGGGGTCGCTGAGCTGGTAGCCGCGGGAGTCACCGTGCCATTCGGCGGTGTAGAGCTTGACGCCCTTGGGCTGGTACTGGGCGACGTCGTCCTTGAACCGGGCCAGGCCCTCCTCGCCGTCCCGAGGGTCGTAGGCGATGTTCATGGTCAGCTTGTCCGGGTGCTTGGAGGTCAGCTCCCAGGTCTCGTCGATGCGGGCGAAGCCGTCCTTGTAGAAGTCACGCAGCACCGTGGTCTGGAAGATCGCGTGGTCGACCGGACCGTCCTCGAACATGTCCTTCATGAAGCGGTCGGCGCCGTAGTAGGTGTAGAGGTCGTAGTCCCAGACCTCGTTCTCGGGGCTGAGGTTGCGGTGGTAGTCGTAGAAGCAGTCGATGAACTGCTTGCCGTGCACGTTCCTCAGGTTCGACTCGCGGCCGTCCCAGATGTGCACGTGCTCGTCGACGATGAAGTAGTTCTCGCCATCCTTGCTGTACATGATTTCTCTCCTGGGTGAGTGGGGATGTCGTTGTCCGGCAAGCCTTTTCGAGCCGAGCTGACGGCGGGGCCGTACACCCCGCCGTCAGCGGGCGTCTTCCGTGCGGCGCCGGTCAGGAACGCGCCGTCAGGTCGAAGCCGATGTACTCGGCGGCGTCCTCGGGGTTGGCGAACAGCAGCGTGCGGTCGTCGAGGTGCACCATGCGGCCGTAGTGCGTCGAGCTGATCTCCTCGAAGATCGAGCCGTCGAAGGGCTGGCCGAGGGCGTCGGTGAGTTCGTCGTAGTCGAACTCAAGGAGGTTCGTGCCGTCCACCCGGATCATCGACGGGTACTCGACGAGTTCGACGCCGTCCTTGCTGCCCATGACGTCCGCCACGACGCGTCCGATCGGGGTGTTCATCAGGGTTACGCCGCACATGTTCGACGAGGCGACGTCTGATCCGAACTGCATGCTGGTCACTTGTCCAACTCCTTCTTCAGCTTGGCCGACGGCTCGACGCCCATCTCGGTGAGCATCTGGAAGAACTTCTCCTTCGCGGCGTCGAAGGACTCCGCGAACGTGCGCACCCGCTCGGCCGGCTGCGACCAGATCGGCTGCAGGGCCCGGCCCGCCTCGATCGCCTTCGGCACCCAGGTGGTCAGCCACGACTCGATCAGCGCCTTGTTCGCCTCGCCGTACTGCTCGTCGCGGGTCAGGGTCCGGTAGAGGGCCCTGGTGTAGGCGGCGTCGCGGTTGTAGTCGTACTCACCGGTGCCGACGATCGTCGGGGTGATGTAGTCACCGTTCTTGGCAGCGATCTGCATCACGAGTTCACTGCGGAACAGTTGCCCCACAAGCTGTTCGAAGACGACGTTGCTGGCGAACAACGCCTCGCACCAGTCGTGCACGGCGGTGAGTTCCTCCACCATGCGCCGGGTCGGCTGCCACTCCGGGGCCTGCTGCCAGACCTCGCGGTGCACCGATCCCTCGAAGGGCAGTTCCGACTCGGAGAGGTCCAGGTTGAACAGCGCCAGGTCCTGCGCGAACCGCATCTTGTGCGCGGCGTTGACGGCGACCGCGGTGTTGATCATGTTGCTCGGTCCGGACCGCTGGATCGCGGTGAACACGTGCAGCGCCATGCCGTTCTCGGCGTGCATCCAGGCGCCCAGGTTGCGGGCGATGAACTTCGACCACGAGGGGTTCCAGTGGTCGTACACCTTCGCGCGCTTGGCGTTCTCGAGACAGAGCGAGACCTGACGCACCACCGCGGAGTTGTTGCGGTAGATCGTCTGTTCCCACTCCTCGTTGGGGTCCAGGAAGGCGTGCCAGTTGGACGACTTGGCGCTGGTCCACTCCTTCGGGTAGCCGCCCGGGCCGTCACCGAACCCGTAGACCCAGCCCTGGCTCAGGTAGCGCTCCGGGTCGGGCTGGACGTCGACCGTGACATCCTCATACATGGTCGCCCGCAGCTTGGCCGGCTTGAAGTAGCTGTAACTGCGGCTCTTCGAGCTCGGGAAATCGAGAGCACCCGCTTCGGAGTCGGTGAACTCGACCCGAGGGAAGCTCCGCGTCTTCGTGGAGGTTTCGGTGGACGTTGTCATCTGTTCTCTCCCAAGGTGTCGTGCGATTCGGGCGGGCCTTTCCCTTACCGGTTCGAGGGTCCGGTCAGCTGACGTCGAGCGGGCTCTCGAACTTGTCGTAGAAGATCTGGTCCTTCGGCACCCCGCTCTGTTCGGCGAGAGCGATGGCGGCGTCGACCATCGGCGGCGGCCCGCAGATGTAGACCTCGGTGCGATGCAGCTCCTGCTCGCGAGCCTCGACCACGGCGGTGACCATGCCGGGCGCCGAGGTGATGCCCAGTTCCGTTGCGCCGGAGTCGGAATCGGACAGTGCCACGACGAACTCGAAGTCCTTGAGCCGGCTGCCCAGGGCCCGGATCTCGTCGAGGTAGAACAGGTCGGCGACGGTCCGGGCGCCGTAGTAGAAGCGCACCGGACGGCTGTCCTCGGTGCGGCTCATGTGCCGCAGCAGCGCCAGCACCGGCGCCATACCGGCACCACCACCGACCAGGACGACGGGCAGCACATGCCCGTTCTTCAGGGTGAAGTTCCCGTAAGGCCCGCGTAGCGCGATGGTGTCGCCGGCCTTGATGCCGTCCTCGAGCAGCGAGGAGAACTTGCCGCCCGGGTACTTCTTGATCAGGAACTCGATGCGTCCCTCGTCGTCCGGGGTGGTCGCCATCGAGAACGACCGATGCTCCTGCGTGCCGGGGATCATCAGATCGGCGTACTGACCCGCCTTGAACTCGAAGCCGGCCGGCTCGACCGGCTCGAGCAGCAGCCCGACGATGTCGTGGGTGTGCTCGACGATCTCCAGCACCCGGGTGCTGACGTCCTGCAGCGGAGCCGAGTTGAGCAGTTCGTCCTCGTCGAAGTTGAGCAGTTCGATGGTGCAATCGCTGAAGGCGTGCGAGCGGCAGAGCAGTACGTAGCCCTCGGCGACCTCGGCGTCGTTGCAGGCGAAGGTCGAGTAGCGCTCCATCTGGATGTCGCCGTCCAGGACGTAGCTCTTGCAGGCGGAGCACTGCCCCTCCCGGCAGCCGTGCATGAGGTTGAACCCCTGCCGGAAGGCGGCGTCGAGGATCTTCTCGTCCTCGCCGACCTGCATCTCCAGGTCGACCGGTTCGAACCGGATGCGGTGGGTGTCGCTCATCGGACTAAACCCCTCCTCGAGGCGACGTGAACTTGGGTGATCCAGGTGGTCGGGCCCCGTTCCAGGGCAGGGCGGACCGGTGGTGCCGGCCCGAAGGCCGGCACCACCTGCCTCCCCACTCGAGGAGAGCCTTTGTCCCGGAACGGGATTCGTCCGGACGGCCCCGGAACGGGATCGGTCAGGCCGGGGTCACGTTCGGGTTGGCCCGGTACGCGGCCGCCCACGCCTCGCGATCGCTGTCGCTCATCTCGTTGATCAGCACGCTGGGGCTCTGGAACTGGATGCCGCGGACGTCGTCCAGGGTCCAGAGCTTCTTCGCGTCGTCCAGGTCGAGATGCGGCTGCGGGATCAGCGTCTTGCCGTCGTCCCGCACGTAGCCCAGGTCGGTGATGATGTCCGCCAGGTCACGGTTGTGGTGCAGGGTCTCCCACTCCCGGTCACCGGTGAGCCGGCCCATGTTCGGGGTGTCCCGGCCCTCGTACTCCGGCCGGAACGCCACCGCGTCGGTCCAGTGGCAGGTCTGCGAGCAATAGGTCCGCCACGTGCCGTCGACCTTGTCCATCACCATGTCCTCACGGACGAGGCAGGGCACCATGCAGGTCCAGCAGCGGCACGGGTACTCGTAACCGACGTCCTCGAAGGCGATCGGCTTGTTCTTGCCCGGGTGCCGGAGCCGGTTGTAGGCCTCCCACCACTTGCCGAACTGGCTGTACCAGCCGGGGTACTTCTCCTCGAACCATTCGAAGTCGGCGTCGGTCATGCCGTCGATGCGCCAGTAGTTGACCGGCCAGCCGGTGGCGAAGAACTGGGCGACCCGGTGCACGTAGAACTGGTTGGTGATCCGGTTCCACGCCTCCTCGACCAGGTCGTGCGGGATGACCAGGCCGTACTTCTCCAGCGGCAGCAGGTAACTGCGGTAGTAGTCGTCGTAGATCCAGCGGCGCCACATCTCGGCGTAGGACTCCCGGTCCTTGCGCCGGTCCTTGGTGCCGTACTCGATGAACGTGCCGATCGCGGCGTCCACCACGCAGTGGTTGTTCCACCAGGCGTAACGCAGGTCGCGTTCGAGCAGCGGCCGGTTGCGCTCGTCGGCCAATGCCATCAGCAGGATCGAGTAGCCGTTGCTGATGTGCCGCGACTCGTCCGACTGCACGCTGTGGAAGACGGTGGGCAGCAGGTAGTCGCCGTTGGCCGCCGCCTCGTCGGGCATCGCCACGAACAGGGTGTTGGTGAAGGCGGTCTCGGCGACCACGGTGAGGTAGATGTTCGCCGCGGTGATCGCGTCACCGGTGATGAACCCCTCGCCGAACTGCCGGCCGATGGTGCCGGCGTAGTTGTTCGCGAAGGCCTTCTCGGTGATGTCGAACCCGGCCGGGTCGATGTAGTTGTTCATGTAGAGCTTCTTGAGGTTCATCTGGATCGTCGAGTGACGCACCTCGTCGATCATCTGCACCGCAAGACCGTTGTGGATCTCCGGGTTCGGCACCGCGTCGATCGCCATCGGCATGGCCCGGGCCGCAGAGATCTCCGGGAACGGGATGATCGACAGGAACAGCTTCTGCCACTCCAGCCAGCGCTGCTGCACCTGACGGAACATGTTGCCGCGGACCGCGCCGTCCATCGCACCGTAGACGCGGTTGTCCTTCTCCTCCTCCATCGGGAAGTAGGAGCGCATGATCTGCTTGAGCGGGTCCTTCTTCGGGGCTCGCTCGAAGGTGTAGTCGGTTCCGAAGCGAGTCGCGGGTGTCGCGTAGGTCGGCTCCCAGGACAACTCGGTGACCTTCTGGTGTGCCTTGGTCAGACTCTGTCTGCTCATCGATGCCTCCTGTAGGTCCGGTGCTCAGCGGTTGTCGCACCGGCGGGCTGCGTCCCCGATCAGGAAACCCCGACTCCCCCCACCCTCTTGTCTCATTGTGAGACGTGGCTCACAGTTGTTGTGATTTAGCTTGAGATCGTGGGACTTGAGCAGTCCCCGACGGCCGGTACCCGATGCCACGTTTCCGCTGGGTCCCGCTGGTCCCAATGTCAATGATTGCGGGAGATGACGTATGACCAGAGGCCGCGAATTGCAGCTGGCCAAGTACGACTTCCTCGCATCCGGCGAGGTCACCCTTCCGGTGGTGAGCTCGACGGTGCGCGCGTCCTGGGTTCGCTGCCGCGACCTCCGGGTAGACCACTCCTGGCTCGACCCGGAGTTCGTCGACCGCCCCAACGACACCGTGCTGGCACGCGCCGCGCGACCGGTACTGAACTCCCTCGCCGAGCAGCTCTCCGACGAGCCGGTGGCGATCATCCTCACCGACACCGCAGGCGTGGTGATCGATCGGCACTGCTCCGACCGCGACCTGATGATCGGTCTGGACCGGGCCCGGCTGGCCCCCGGCTTCACCTACTCCGAGGAGGAGGTGGGCACCAACGGCATCGGCACCGCACTGGAGACCGGCCGGGCGACGATGATCCAGGGCCCGGAACACTTCAGCGATCTGCTCGGGGTGTTCTCCTGCGCCGGGGTACCGATCCGGCACCCGACCAGCGGGCAGTTGCTCGGCGTGCTGGACATCACCGCACTGAGCCGGGTGAGCAACCCACTGCTGCTGGCCTTCGCCAAGCTGGCCGCCGACCGGATCCGGCAGGCGATGCTGGACACCACCAGCCTGCTCGAGCGCGCCCTGCTGGAGGACTACTTCGCCGCCTGCCGGCGCACCGGCGGCGCGGTGATCGCCGTCGGCCACGACATCACCATG
>DAIOVT010000179.1:1924-7633 GCA_036758885.1 Kineosporiaceae bacterium | reverse complement strand
CACGGGCGGACCGGCTGGTGCGCTCGGTGATCCCGATCATGTTCACCGTCGCGATGGTGGCCAGCCTGATCGGCATGGGCGGCACCCTCTCGGCGACCATGGCCGCGAACGGTCTCAGCGGCGTGGAGCAGGTCGGGGCGCTGTCGTTCCTCTACCTGATGGGCTTCCCGATCGCCGTGGCGATCAGCGGTGGCGTCGGCGTGCTCATCATGATGTCCCGGCAACGCGAGGCCGACCTGGCGCTGTTCGGGATCGTCGGCGCGACCCCCCGGCAGCGGGTGATCGCCCCGATCCTCGAGGCCGTGATCATCTCGGTGACCGCGTTGATCCTCGCGCTGGTGGTGGCCCTGGTCGCCGGTGTGCACATGTTCGTCGCGCTCGACCTCAGCGGCTACGCGGCCGCCACCCGCGTGCCCTACCTCGAGATCGCCGGGGCGTTCGGCCTGTGCCTGGTGGTCACCGTGCTCGCCACCACCCTTCCGACGTTGCGGTCGTTGCGCATGCCCGCACCCCAGGTGATCGCCCGCCTGGTCGCCGAGTAGGCCGCATGATCCGTTCTGTTGGACACGAACCCTCCAGAATTCGGCGGGATCGTGTCCAACAGAACGGATCACGAAGCCTTCAACGCCTCGTGGATCTGGGCGAGCACGGTGTCGGGACATTCGGTGAGGTCCCACCAGGTGAACCGGAGCACCCGGAATCCAGCGTTGATCAGACGGTTCTGTCGTCGCCGATCGCGCAGGAACGCCTCCTTGCCGCTGTGCGCACGCATACCGTCGACCTCGATCACGAGCCGCGCCGCTTCGACGAGCACGTCGACCACGCCGATCGGCCCGGCCGCATCCCGGACGACGACATTTGCCCGCCAACCGGTGATGCCACCGCCGCGCAGCACCCGATGCAGTCGCATCTCGCCCACGCTCACCGCCCCGTCACGGGTCACCGAGGCGAGCCGGCGAAGTTGCGCCGTCCCGGGACGTGCCAGCCGAGGCCCGATCGATCGGCACAGTCCCGCATGATCGAGGTGTCCACCGCTGATCAGCCAGGCGTAGAGATCGAGGGCCTCCTCCCACGGAAGCGTTGCCAGACAGTCGATCCCGGTCGTCTCCCGGTCGGTCACCGCGATCCCGTCCAGTCGCCGGACGCCCCGGACCAGCGTCGAACGATGCACCCTGAGCGAGGCCTGCGCCGTCCAGGTACCCCGATGCCGGGTTGCCGAGTAGATGTCGACCGATGTTGCCCGGACCGGCATGCCGTGCAGGGCCGCCGCCGTCCGAAGCCCGATCACCGCGTCCGGGTAGGTGAGCGCAGCCGCCCAGGCCAGTTGCCGGGCATTGCCCGGCTCCAGCGCAGCGGTGGCTACCAGACCACGTCCGGCAAGCCGGCGCCACTGCCCGCGTCCCAGACGATGTTCCACCTGACGCGCCGTCCAACCCCCGGCGAGTGCCTGGTCGCGAGTGAACACTCCCGCCTGCCGGCGGGCTGCCCGGGGCACGTCACCCGGCAGTGGAAGACCGGTCCTGAGGATGTGCACGGTCGCAGCCTGAGGCCGGACGGCAGCCCGAAGCACCTCGAGTTCGCCGGCCTGTGGACAACCTCGCCGAGGCCCGACCTGTGGACGTAACAAGAAGATCCGTTCTGTTGGACACGAACCCTCCAGAATTCGGCGGGATCGTGTCCAACAGAACGGATCTTGCAGAGCTGATCGTGGTCAGGCGCGGGCGGCGGCGACCAGGTCGGCCATCGCGTCACCGCAGGCGAGGACGGCGTCCCGGGTGCGCGCGGTGCGGGAGAGGATGAAGGCCCCCTCCATCGCCGAGAGGATGGTCAGCGAGAGCGGCCGTGCCCGCTGTGCGGGAACCCCACCGGAGACGAGGATCGCATCCAGCGCCTCGAGCCAGGAGGTGAAGACGGCGTCCACCGTGCCGCGCAGCATCTCGTGGGTGCTGGCCACCTCCAACGCGACCGTCTCGATCGGACAGGCGTCGGCGTAGCCGGACGCCTCCAGCTCCTCGGCCGCGTCAACGAAGGCCGCCCGGATCGCGGTGACCAGGTCGGCGTCCGCGGTGAGTTTCTCGGCGACCCGGCGGCCGTACCCGGCGCCGGCCCGGGCGATGGTCTCGGCCGCCAACTCGTCCTTGCCGCCGGGAAAGTGGTGATAGAGCGAACCGTACGGGGCCCGGGCCAGGGTCAGGATCTGCTTGATCCCGGTGCCGGGCATGCCGCCGCGCCGGAACAGGGTCTCGCTGGCGTCCAGGATCCGATCTCGTGTTGTGCTCACGGCGGCCACAGTAGGCATGCCCAGATACTAGATCGATCGATCCAGTGCTACTAGATTGATCGATCTAGTGACTGGGGGTCCCGCATGTACAAGACACTGGGTGGCTTGCTCATCCGCCGCTGCGTCGACCGGCTCAATGCCGGCGATCCACAACCGTTGCTGCGCCTGTTCAGTGACAACGCCGTGCTCTGCTTCCCCGGCGACAACGTCTACGCCACGCAGTTCCGGCCGGTCGAGCGCGGTCTCGAGGCGCACGAGAGCCATGTCGGCAAGGCGGAGATCGCCGCCTTCCTGCAGCGTTTCACCGAGGACGGCATCCAGATGCAGATCGAGGACATCCTGATGGGTGGGCCCCCCTGGCACATCCGGGCGGCGATCCGGGGGCGGGCGCGGGTTCCGGCCGCACCCGGCACCGACGACCTCGATCGGTATCAGAACCGCGCCGTGATGTTCGCCGAGATCAGCTGGGGACGCATCGTGCGCCAGGAGGACTACGAGGACACCGAACGCAGCGCAGCCTTCGGCGCCACCGGAACCGTGCAGTCGCTACGGCAATCGGCGGGCCACACCGGGGAGTAGACCCGGTTCAGGCCTCCAGCTCCGAGACACGTTGCGGTAGAAGAGGTCTCGCCTGACCAGGGTCAGCCGAGGGCGGTGCGGACGTCGTCCAGGGTGGCCTGGGCGGCGTCGCGCAGGCCGGCCACCGACGGGCCGCCGCGCAGCACCTCGCGCGAGGAGGCGGGCAGCACCAGGGGCAACGCCGCACCGAAGACCGCGCGCAACTCCGCCGCACCGGCACCCTGGGCACCGATGCCCGGGGCCAGGATCGGGCCGTTGATCGCCAGGTCGTGCTCCGCCCCGGCGGCACCGACGGTCGCCCCGACCACGGCGCCGATCGACCCCAGCGGGGGCGCACCGGCGCCGCCCGGCGGGGACGCTTCGGCGTTCTCCGCGGCGATCGCGTCGAGAATGCTCTGGGCCACGGTGCGGCCGTCGGCGGACGGGCCGACGACCCGGGCGTGCTGCACCGTGGCACCCTCCGGGTTCGAGGTGAGCGCGAGTACGAACACACCGCGGCCGGTCTGCTGGGCCAGATCGAGCAACGGCCGCAGCGACTCGTACCCCAGGTAGCTCGACGCGGTGACCGCGTCACCGGCGAGCGGAGAGTCCTTGCCCGCGTAGGCATCGGCGTACGCGGCCATGGTGGAGCCGATGTCGCCGCGCTTGGCGTCGACGATCGTCAGCGCGCCGGCCTCGCGGCTGTGCGCCAGCACCTTCTCGAGGACGGCGACGCCGCGCGAACCGTGTCGTTCGAAGAACGCGCTCTGCGGCTTGAGCACCGCCACCCGGTCGGCCAGGGCCTCGACCACGGTGAGCGCGAACCGTTCCAGGCCGGCGGCGTCGTCCTCGAGTCCCCACTGCGTCAGCAGACCGGGATGTGGGTCGATGCCCACGCAGAGCGGCCCCCGGGCCGCCGTGACGGCGCTCAGCCGGGCGCCGAAGGAGTCGCCGAGAGTGTTGTCGAGGTCAGTCATGAGCAACTCCGATCGCTTCGGTGAACGAGGCGAAACCCTTCTGCTGCAAGAGTTCTGCCAGTTCGACGCCGACCCGCACCGGGGCCGAGGGGTCGTGGAAGGTGGCGGTGCCGACCTGCACGGCGCAGGCTCCGGCGGCGACCAGCTGCAACGCGTCGGCCCCGGTGAGCACTCCCCCGATTCCGACGATCGGCGCCACCGGAATCACGCCGGCACGCATCGCCGCGTGCACCTGGTAGATGCATCGGACGGCGATCGGCCGGATCGCCGGACCGCTCAGGCCGCCGGTGATGCCGGCCAGCACCGGCCTGAGGGTGTCGGCGTCGATCACCATGCCGAGGGTGGTGTTGATCATCACCAGGCCGTCGGCGCCGGCCTCGAGACAAGCACCGGCGATCGGCACCAGCTCGGTGACGTCCGGGGAGAGCTTGGCCAGCACCGGCACCCTGCCGCCGACCGCCTCGACCACCGCGGCGACCACCTCGCGGGACGATTCCGGCTGGCAGGCGAAGACCAGCCCGCGGTTGGCCACGTTCGGGCA
This sequence comes from Kineosporiaceae bacterium, assembly GCA_036758885.1. Classification (GTDB taxonomy): domain Bacteria; phylum Actinomycetota; class Actinomycetes; order Actinomycetales; family Kineosporiaceae; genus DAIOVT01. The sequence continues at coordinate 3,276 of DAIOVT010000179.1, read as the reverse complement.
GGAGATGTTCACCTCGATCGCGCTGAGCACGTCGTTGTCACCGTTGTCGTCCTGATCGCCGCAGGCCGCGATGATCCGGGCCGCGAGTTCGGCGAAGTCCGCCGCCCGCGCACCCGCGATCGAGACCACGGCCCGGGCTCCGCGCGCCCGCAGCCAGGGCAGGTCGTGGGCGAGGAAGGAATCGATACCGGGCCCCTGCAGCCCGATCGAGTTCAGCATTCCCGAGGGGGTCTCCGCCATCCGCGGGGTGGGCCGGCCGTGCCGCGGAGCGAGCTGGATCGACTTGGTCACCACCGCCCCGAGAGCGGTCAGGTCGAGGAACGGATCGAGTTCCCGGCCCGCCGCCGCGCACCCGCTGGCGGTCATCATCGGGCTCGGCAGCTGCAGCGGCCCGATCCGCGTGGAGAAGTCGAAATCCGTTGCCAGGGTGAGGCTCACGCCAGCACCCGGCCGATCTCGTCCCAGCCGATGTCGGTGCCGGCGAAGGTCGGGCCGTCGGTACAGGTGCGGCTCATCCGCAGGCTCCCGTCGCTCTGGCGTACCGGCAGCACGCAGGTCATGCAGACACCGATGCCACAGGCCATCGACTCCTCGGTGGCGCACCAGGTGATCGTGCGCCGATCGATCTCGCCGGCGCGTTCGGTGACCGCACGCAGCATCGCCATCGGCCCGCACGCGTACACCTCGACCGGTGCGCCCGTGCGCCGCGGGTCGGCCGCCTCGAACGCCTCGGCCAGCAGGTCGGTCACCCGGCCCTTGGCGCCGAGCGTGCCGTCGTCGGTGGTGATGAACACCGGCACGCCGATCTCGGCGATCGTGGCCGCCTCGGCGATCCGGTCGGCACTCGCGGCGCCGAACACGCAGGCCACCGGGTGCCCGGAGGCGAGCAGCAGCTCGGCCCACCAGAGCATCGGCGCGGCGCCGTACCCCCCGGCCACCAGCACCGTCGCCGCACCGGCCGCCGGTGCCGGGAACGGGTGCCCGAGCGGTCCGAGCAGGTCGACCGTGTCGCCGTCCTGACGCCGCGTGAGCCAGGTGCTGCCCGGCCCCTTCGCCGAGATCAGCAGCGAGAGCCGGTCGCCCTCGGCGCCGGCGATCGAGAAACACCTGCGCAGCAGGGTCGCCGTCGGTGCGGTGCCGGGGTGTGCGGTGCCGACGGCGAGGGCGACGAACTGACCGGGGACGGCGCGCCCGGCCGGCTGCGGTGCCTCCAGCACGATCCGGGTGTAGGCGCCTTCGGCCCGGACCGAGACCACCGTCGCCGAGACCTGCACCGGCCCGGCGGCGCGCGACGCCGGCAGCTCGCTCATCGGCCCTGCTCCTGCCCGGGCTGCCCGGAGCGCTCGATCTGC
>DAIOVT010000179.1:0-1914 GCA_036758885.1 Kineosporiaceae bacterium | reverse complement strand
CAGCTGCGCCGCGTGCTCCTGCAGCGAGGCGACATCGACGCCGGGATCGGTGAGCGCGGCCTCGATCGCCTGGACCGCGGCACCGAGCATCGCCACCGTGGTGATGATCGGTTTGTCGGCGGTGGTGGCGCTGGCCCGGATCTCATATCCGTCGTGCTGCGCGGCCGGCCCGCTGGGCGTGTTCACCACCATGTCGATCCTGCCCTCACGGATCAGGTCGACCACGGTGGGCTCGCCGTCCGGGCCCCGTCCGCTGCTGTGCTTGCGCACCGTCTCGGCGGGGATCCCGTTGCGGCGCAACAGGTGTGCCGTGCCGCCGGTGGCGACCACGGTGAAGCCGAGGTCGGCCAGCCGTTTCACCGGGAAGATGATCGAGCGCTTGTCCCGGTCGTTGACCGAGACGAACACCGTGCCCGAGGTACTCAGTCCGCCGTAGGCGGCGCGCTGCGACTTGGCGAAGGCCCGCGGGAAGTCGCGGGCGATGCCCATCACCTCACCGGTGGAACGCATCTCGGGGCCGAGCAGGGTGTCGACGTTCATGCCCGCGGGGGTACGGAACCGGCTGAACGGCAGCACCGCCTCCTTGACCGAGACCGGTGCGTCCAGCGGCAGTGTGCCGCCGTCGCCGTGGCTGGGCAGCATGCCCTCCTCGCGCAACTGGGTGATCGTGGCGCCGAGCATCACCCGGGCCGCGGCCTTGGCCAGCGGAACCCCGGTCGCCTTGGACACGAACGGCGCGGTCCGGCTGGCCCGCGGGTTCGCCTCCAGCACGTACAGAACCCCTTGGGCTAGAGCGAATTGCACGTTCAGCAGACCGCGTACCCCGACGCCGCGGGCGATCGCCTCGGTGGCCTCGCGGACCCGGCCCATCTCCGCCTCGCTGAGCGTGGCGGGTGGCAGCACACAGGCCGAGTCCCCGGAGTGCACCCCGGCCTCCTCGATGTGCTCCATGATGCCGCCGAGGTACATCTGCTCACCGTCGAAGAGCGCGTCCACGTCGATCTCGATCGCCTCACCGAGGAACCGGTCGACCAGCACCGGGTGCTCCGGGGAGACCTGGGTGGCCCGGTCGATGTAGTCGGCCAGCATCGGTTCGCCGAAGACGATCTCCATGCCGCGCCCGCCGAGCACGTAGGAGGGACGCACCAGCACCGGGTAACCCACCTGGTCGGCAACGGCTTTGGCCTCCTCGTAGGAGGACGCCATGCCGTGCTCGGGGGCGTTCAGACCGGCCCGGGCGAGCACCCGGCCGAACGCGCCGCGCTCCTCGGCGAGGTGGATCGCGGACGGCGAGGTTCCGACGATCGGCACCCCGGCCTCCTCGAGCCGGGCCGCCAGGCCGAGCGGGGTCTGCCCGCCGAGCTGCACGATCACGCCGGCCAGTTCACCGCTGCGTTGTTCGGCGTGCACGATCTCGAGCACGTCCTCGAGGGTGAGCGGCTCGAAGTACAACCGGTCGGAGGTGTCGTAGTCGGTGGACACCGTCTCCGGGTTGCAGTTGACCATGATCGTCTCGAAACCCGCGTCCCGCAGCGCGAACGAGGCATGCACGCAGGAGTAGTCGAACTCGACGCCCTGGCCGATCCGGTTCGGCCCCGACCCCAGGATGATCACCTTGCGGCGATCGGACGGCGTGACCTCGTCCTCCTCGTCGTAACTCGAGTAGTGGTACGGGGTCGCCGCGGCGAACTCGGCGGCGCAGGTGTCCACGGTCTTGTAGACCGGGCGCACCCCGAGCGCGTGCCGGACGCCGCGCACGACGTCCTCACGCATGCCGCGCAGCGCGCCGATCTGGGCGTCGGAGAACCCGTGCCGTTTCGCCCGGCGCAACACCGATGCGTCCAGGATCGGTGCGTCCCGCAGGGTCAGCGCCGCCTCGTGGATCACCTGCAGCTGGTCCAGGAACCACGGGTC
>DAIOVT010000178.1:0-7634 GCA_036758885.1 Kineosporiaceae bacterium | reverse complement strand
TCGGTGAGCCCTCGGTCGAGGACACCATCGCGATCCTGCGTGGCCTGAAGGGCCGCTACGAGGCGCACCACAAGGTCGAGATCAGCGACGCCGCACTGGTCGCCGCAGCGACCCTCTCGAACCGCTACATCACCGGCCGGCAGTTGCCCGACAAGGCGATCGACCTGGTCGACGAGGCCGCCTCGCGGTTGCGCATGGAGATCGACTCCTCGCCCGAGGAGATCGACGTGCTGCGCCGCCAGGTCGACCGGCTGAAGATGGAAGAGCTTGCGCTGGAACACGAATCGGACGCCGCCTCGGTGGCCCGGCTCGAGAAGCTGCGGGCCGACCTGGCCGATCGCAACGAACAACTCACCGTGCTCACCGCGCGCTGGGAGGCCGAGCGCAAGGGGCTGAACCGGGTCGGTGAACTCAAGGAGCGGCTGGACTCGCTTCGCGGCCAGGCCGAGAGGCTGCAGCGCGAGGGCGATCTGGGCGCCGCCTCGAAGATCCTCTACGGCGAGATCCCGACCATCGAGCGCGAGCTCACCGAGGCCACCGAGGCCGAGAAGCTGGTGCTCTCCTCCGGCCCCGCGGCCGAGCCGATGGTCAAGGAGGAGGTCGGACCGGACGACGTGGCCGACGTGGTGGCCGCCTGGACCGGCATCCCGGCAGGCCGGCTGCTCGAAGGCGAGACGGCGAAACTCCTTCGTATGGAAGAGGTTCTGGGCGAGCGACTGATCGGGCAGCAGATGGCCGTGCAGGCGGTCAGTGACGCTGTCCGGCGGGCCCGGGCCGGGGTCTCCGACCCCGACCGTCCGACGGGTTCGTTCCTGTTCCTCGGACCGACCGGCGTCGGCAAGACCGAGTTGGCGAAGTCGTTGGCCGACTTCCTGTTCGACGACGAGCGGGCGATGGTCCGCATCGACATGAGCGAGTACTCCGAGAAGCACTCGGTGGCCCGGCTGGTCGGGGCCCCGCCCGGATACGTCGGCTACGAAGAGGGCGGTCAGCTCACCGAGGCGGTGCGGCGCCGTCCGTACAGCGTGGTGCTGCTCGACGAGGTCGAGAAGGCCCACCCCGAGGTGTTCGACATCCTGCTGCAGGTGCTCGACGACGGCCGGCTGACCGACGGTCAGGGCCGCACCGTCGACTTCCGCAACGTGATCCTGGTGCTCACCTCGAACCTGGGGTCGCAGTTCCTGGTCGACCCGATGCTCAACAACGAGGCCAAGCACGAGGCCGTGATGGCCTCTGTGCGAACGGCTTTCAAGCCGGAGTTCCTGAACCGGCTCGACGAGGTGGTCATCTTCGACCCGCTGAGCACCAGCGAACTCGCCCGCATCGTCGACATCCAGGTGGCCATGCTGGGCAGGCGACTGGCCGACCGCAGACTCACTCTCGAGGTGACCCCGGCGGCTCGCGACTGGCTGGCGCTCACCGGGTACGACCCGGCCTACGGTGCCCGGCCGCTGCGCCGACTCGTGCAGCGCGAGATCGGCGACAAGCTGGCCCGGGAACTGCTCAGCGGCCAGATCCGCGACGGTGACACCGTGCTGGTCGACACCGTCGAGGACGCCGACGAGGCAGCCGTGGGCGGTACCGGTGGTGGCCTGTCGGTACGCCGGGTGGAGGAGTCCGCGGCGGTCTGATCCGCCAGGTCCGCTGCTGACACACGACGGGCCCCCGGCTCGCGCCGGGGGCCTGTCCTTCCCGTGATCATGCAGAACTGCACGACCGCGTGATCATGCGGAACTGCATATCGCCGTGGTTCGTGCGGAGTGTGAGCGTGCGGTTCTGCATGATCACGGGATGAGCGGGGCGTGATCATGCAGAACTGCACGGTGCCACCAGATGCTGGGTCGGCAGTTCTGCATGATCACGGTGTTCAGCGGTGCAGTTCGAGGGCTCGGGAGATGATGAAGAACAGATCGGTCTGATCGGTCAGCCCGACCACGTTGGCCGCCTGCGGGCCGTAGCCGGCAATGCGGACCTGTGCCCCGGTGTGTTCCTGCGAGCCGCCCTTGGGAGCGGTGCCGTAGCTGATCGTCATCGGCTGGCCGTCGGCGGTGAGCAGGGTGGCGGTCAGGCCAGGGGTGTTCTCGCCGCTCTCGACGATCTGGCTGGTGTGGGCGTGGTCGGCGGTGACGATCACGGTGGTGTTCCGGTCGCGCTTGGCGAACTCGAGGGCAACCTGCACGGCCTCGTCGAGATCGACGGTCTCGCCGATCTGGCCGCAGGCGTTGGCGGCGTGGTTCTGCTTGTCGATGCTGGCGCCTTCGACCTGTAGGAAGAAGCCCTTGCCGCGCGGGGAGTCGAGCAGCTCGATCGCCTTCTTGGTCATCGCCGCCAGGCTCGGCCGGGACGACGAACGCTGCGGGTTCTCGGTGCACCGTACGGCGGGCGTGGTACCGCCGGTGGCGCTCGCCTCGGGGCCGAGCCAGCGCACCGGCATGTTGCCCTCGGCGAACAGGCCGAGCAGCGGCTGCTTCTGGTCTGCGTTGCCGATCTTGGCCAGGCCGGCGGCGTCGGTGACCAACTGGTATCCGCGCTCGGTTGCCTGCTTGCTCAGCGTCACCCCTGCGTACTTGCCGCTGGTTGCCTTCTCCGCGAACGTCTTCGATCCTCCGCCGAGGGTGACGTCCGGCCGGGTGTTCAGCAGTTGTTCGGTGATCGAGCCGAGTCCGCCCTTCTCCAGCGAGGCCTCGGGACAGGTCTTCGCGGTGGCCACCGGGCCGTAACAACTGCGCTGTGAGATGTGCGAGACCTGGACGGCGGGAGTGGCGTCCTGGATCTCGGCGGTGGACACGTTGCCGGTCTTGAGCCCCCTGGCCTTGGCCAGTTCGAGCAGGGTCTTCTGCGGCTTTCCGGTGATGTCGACGGACACGGCGTTGTCGTAGGTCTTGGTGCCGGTGGCCCATCCGGAACCGGTTGCGGCCGAGTCGGGAACGTAGTCGGGCTTGCCCGACTTGGTCAGCGAGTACGTCGTGTACTGACCGGTGAGCGGCAGAGCGTCGATACCGGCGAAGCGTCCGGCGGCACCGCGGGCATAGTTGCGGGCCGAGGTGATCTCGGAGTCGCCCATACCGTCGCCGATCAGCAGGATGACGTTCTCGGCGCGACCGCCCTTGACGGCCGACTTGACCGCGGAGGTCTGGTCCCCGCCGAGCCGGGTGGCACCGCCATGGGCGGCGAGGTTCTTCGTGGCGTAAGCCGCTGTGCCAGACGCGATCACAGCAGCGGCAAGAAGCGAGCCGGCGAGAGCCACGCGGCGTCCGGTTCTTCTCGAAGTCGTCATGGCCGGTATCCCACCAGCCCCCCTTCCAATTGCGGGTGAACGCGAATGGTCGGAAGTCCGAATGATGACAAATGCTGAATTGGCCAACTGGACAGCCGGGCACCACTGGCCGTCCCCGCCCACCGCCGTGATCATGCAGAACCGTGCGGTTCTGCATGATCACGGGGGCCGGGCGGAATACCGTTCCCAGGTGCGCTCACTGGCCGCGGCCCGAATCGGACACGTGTGGCGCCGGTGGCTGCCCACGATCCTGGCTCTGGCTCTGGCCACTGCGGCGCCGTTGCTCGCTGCGGCCCTGTCCCGGGTGACCTCGGCGCAGGCGATGACCCGGCAGCTCGCGGTGCTGCCCGCGGCGGATCGTTCGGTGACCGTGGCCCACGAGGGCCCGCTGGACGCATCGGCGGGCGCCTCCGGGTACGCGAGCACCGACGCGCGGATCAGCTCGGCCCTGACGGCGCTCACCGGATCCACCGCCGTGCGCCGTCAGCTGCTCTACCGCGAGGCCGCCGGGGCGGCCGGCACCAGTTTCGTGCTGGCCGGTACCGATGACCTGGCCTCGGCGGTGACGATCGACTCGGGGCGGTTGCCGACCAGTTGCACGCCGCGGCGCTGCGAGGTCGTGCAGCTCACCGGCCCGGCCGAGAACACCGTGCCGGCCGCCGGTGATCAGCCCGGGCTCGGTCTTGTCGTCGTCGGCCGGGCGCACCGCCGCGACCCGTTGCTGCTCGGCGGCCCGTTCGCGCCGGGGGCCCGCGCCCAGGTGCTGATCGGGGACGGCGTCCAAGAGGTCTCGGCGTTGTCGGCGCTGTCGGGGTTCGGCCGCAGCCAGGGCTGGGTGGCACCGCTGGACCCCGAGCGGCTGCGCCGGATCGGGGTGCCGGCCTTCCTGGACGCATCGGCGTCGATGGGGCAGCAGCTCTACCGGGACCTGAGTTTCATCTCGGTGACCGCGCCGGACGTGACGCTGCGCGAGGCCGATCAGCGCGCCTCGGCGTCGAGCTCGAGGTTCGTGGTGCTCGGTTCCTCGATGGCGTTGCTGCTGCTGGTCTCCGCGGTGCTCGGTGGCGTGGCCGTCCGGGCCGATCATCTCGGTCTGCTCGAACTGCTGCGCCGGCGCGGAGCCTCCAGGAGGGTGCGCCGAGGGATCACCCTCGCCGAGGCCGGCTGGGTGGCCGGAACCGGGCTGATCGTGGGACTCGTTCTGGGAGTGGCTGGTTCGGCGGTTCTCGGCGCCGTCGTGGGGCTGCCGGTGGCCGGTACGGCCCACGCCGCCGCGGCCTCCGGGGCGGTGCTTGCCGGGCTGCTCGCCGTGGCCGCAGGCGGGCTGATCACGGCGGCCCTGGCCGGACGTGTCTCCCGGGTGGCGCTCTTCGCCCTGGGCTGCTGCGGTTGTGCCGCGGTGGTGGCGCTGCTGGTCCGCGGCGGTGCCGAGGGCGCCGCCGATCCGTTGCCTGCCGTGCTGCCTGCGCTGATCCTGCTCACCTTGGCCCTGTTCGCGGCCTGGAGCTGGCCGGTGCTGGCGACCTGGCTGGCCGGACGGTTGCCCCGCCGCGCCGTCGCCGCCCGGTTGGGGGTGAGCGCGGTGGCCGGTCGCCCGGCCCGGCCGGCGGTGGCGGTCGCCACCCTGGCCGCGGCCCTGGCGGCGGTCACCTTCGCGGTGGGTTATCGGACGACGCTCGACCGCGGCGCTCACGACGAGGCCGCCTATCGGGTGCCGCTGCCGGCCCGGGTGCTCGCCCTGCCCGGCGGCACGTCCCCGGTGGACGCCCTGCCCACCGCCGGTCAGGCGGCGGGTCACGAATCCGTCTGGTCGGCGCAATCCCTTGGCGGGCAATGGTTCCCGGTGGTTCGCGGACCGGCCTCGGCGCCGGTGGCCGGCGGTCCGGGCGGGATCGCCGAATCGGTCCAGGTGGTCGGGGTGGCGCCGTCCGCACTGCCCCTGATCGGGCACTGGACGGCGGTCACCGGATCGGCCACCGCGCCCACCGACCTGGCCGCCCGGCTCGCCGTGGACGTACCGGCCGGCACGCAGCTGCCCGCCGGCCGCCGGCTGCACATCGATCTCACCGCACCGTCGGCCCTGGTCGCGAACGCCTATCTGGTCGACGATCTGGGCCGCCACCGAACGGTTGCGCTGCGGGTGGCCGACGGGGGCTGGGACGGCGACCTGCCCGACGCCACCACGCGCTACCGGTTGATCGCGATCACCCTGGGCGAGACCAGCGAGGCCGAGACGCTCCGCCAGCACAACCTGGGTGAGGGCAACCGCGACCGGCCGGCCGCGGCCGGAGTGCTGCAGCTGGGCGCGGTCACGATCGATTCCCGGTCCGTGCGAACCCCTTGGCACGGTTGGGGTTCGGTGATTCCGGCGGGTACCCAGGGACCGGTCCCGGACGGCGCGAGCTGGCGGGCCGAGTACTCGCTCTCGCTCGGCCTGACCGTTCTCACCGGACGTTCCGGCGGCCCGGGCGACTCGGCGGCGAAGGCCCTGCCGGTGCTGGCCGATCCGGTCACCGCGGACCAGGCGCACGGTGGCGTGTTCACCCTGACCCTGGACTCAGGACCGTTGACCGTACGCCCGATCGCTGTGGCGCAACGATTCCCGACCACTTCCGGACGCTTCGTGGTCGCCGACGCGGGGGCCGTCGCGCGGTTGCTCGATCTGCGGACGCCGGGTACCGGATCCCCCGGTGAGATCTGGGCCCTCGACGCCGCCGCGGCCGCGCGGCTGACCGGGGTGCAGGTGCTCGACCGGGACCAGGTGGCGACGAGCCTGCTCACCGATCCGGTGGCGCGGGCCGGCTCGCTCACCCTGGCGGTGGCCGCCGGCGCCATGGCGGCCCTGGCCGCCCTCGCCCTGATCGTGCTGCTTGCCGGCGAGCGCCTCGAGGACGCCGACCGTAGCTACGCGTGGGAGGCCGACGGCGTGGCCCCCCGGACCCTGCGCGCAGCCATGCTCTGGCGAGCGATCCCGGTGGTACTGGCCGGTGCGGTGACCGGAGTGCCGATCGGGATGGTGCTCACCGTGCTCACCGCCCGGGTGCTGCCGTTGGGTGCCCGTGGGGTCGACGCGGAACCACCGTTGCTGGCCGGGGTCGGGGTTTCGGCGCTGCTCGGCTGGGCGGTCGTGGGCGTGCTCGCCGCCGCGAGCGTCTACGCCGCCCTGGCGGCGCTGGCCAGCGCCCGTACCTCGCGAGAGCCGTTACCCGTTCGCGGAGAGGAGCTCTGATGTCCTCGGTGCCCCCCGGTGCCGGCCACCGACCGGCTGCCGACCCGCAGACCGGCACCGTCGTGTCGGTCCGCGACGCCTTCTGCCTGCATCCGATCCCGGACGGCGCGGTGGTCGCGCTGCGCGGGCTCAGCCTCGACGTCGCGGCCGGTGAGTTGGTGGTGGTGCACGGACCCAACGGGTCGGGCAAGACCACGCTGTTGCGGCTGCTGGCCGGTGAACAACCGCTGGCGGCCGGAACGGCGATCGTCGGCGGCCGGTCGGTGGGCTCCCGCCGGGACGGCGAGGATCTGCCTGCCGATATCGGCCGGGTCGACCAGGACCCGGCCCGCAACCTCCGCCCGGAGTTCGACGTACTCGGCAACATCATTGTGCAGCAACGGCTTCGGGGCATCGAACGACGAACGGCGATCGAGGCGGCGCGGCCGCTCGCCCGCCGGTTGCGGGTCGAGGAGTTGTTCGGCCGCGACGTGCGGACACTGTCGGGCGGTGAGGCGCAGCGGGTGGCGATCTGCGCCGCGCTGGCCCACGCGCCGGCGCTGCTGCTCGCCGACGAACCGACCGGCCAGCTCGACCTGGAGGCGGCCGAGGAGGTCTACGACGCGCTCGCCGAGTCGGTGGCGCACACCGGCTCGGCGCTGGTGCTGGTCAGCCACGACGTCCGTGCCGCCCGGATCGCGCAGCGGGTGATCCGGATTCGGGACGGCCGGTTGTCGGAGACCTGGGCCGGACCGGCGGCACGGGGGACAGGGGCACGGAGGCCAGTGGCGCCGGGTTCAGCGGCAGCGGGTTCAGTGGCACCGGGGCCGGAACTGCTGGTGGTCGACGACCGCGGCTGGCTGCGGCTGCCGGGCACGGCCCGGCCGACCCCGGGACAGGTGCACACGGTACGTCCGGAGATCGCCGCCGACGGCGCGATAACCCTTCATCCGCAATCGATCACGGGCGAACCCCTCGCCGCGGCCCAGTCGCCGGACGAGCTCACCCCGCCACGGCCCGAGGAGCTGCCCGGACCGGTGGACGTACCCGCCCGAGCGGCCCCGATGGCCCGGCTGGGCGCCGTCCACAAGAGCTATACGGCCGGGGCCCGGCAGCTGCGCGGACTCGACCTCACCGTCGACGCCGGGG
>DAIOVT010000177.1:0-7644 GCA_036758885.1 Kineosporiaceae bacterium | reverse complement strand
ACGGCGAAGCCCGATGCCCACGGTGAGCTCACCGTGGGCATCGGGCTTCGCCGTCCTGATGGCGATCGCCTGGACGACGCCCACCCTGGGCCTGCTGATCACCTCCTTCCGCAAGCAGGAGGACATTCAGGAGAGCGGCTGGTGGAACGCCTGGCGGACCGGCTTCACCGGCAAGAACTACGTCGAGGCGTTCAACGGGGGCGGGGCGAACGCGACCCCGCTGTCCCAGTTCTTCGTGAACTCGATCGTCATCGCGATCCCGGCGGTGCTGCTGCCGCTGCTGCTCGCGGCGCTGGCGGCCTACGCGTTCGCCTGGATGAAGTTCCCCTTCCGCAACGGCCTGTTCGTCGCGGTGTTCGCCCTGCAGATCGTGCCGTTGCAGATCGCTCTGCTGCCGTTGACCCAGATGTTCCAGAAGCTCGGCATCAACGGCTCGTACTGGGCGCTGTGGCTCTCGCACGGCGTCTTCGCACTGCCGCTGGCGGTGTACCTGCTGCACAACTTCATGAAGGAGATCCCCGCCTCGCTGCTCGAGGCGGCCCAGGTGGACGGCGCCGGGCACCTGCGCATCTTCACCCGGATCCTGATGCCACTGATCGCACCGGCGCTCGCCTCGTTCGGCATCTTCCAGTTCCTCTGGGTCTGGAACGACCTGCTGGTCGCGATGACCATGCTGGGCGGTTCACCGGAGCGGGCGCCGATCACCATGGCGCTGAACCAGGTCTCCGGGACGCTCGGCAACCGCTGGTACCTGCTCTCCGCGGCGGCGTTCATCTCGATCGCCCTGCCGGTCGCGGTGTTCCTCGGCCTGCAGCGGTACTTCGTCCGCGGTCTGCTGGCCGGCGGTCAGAAGGGCTGATCGATCGCTGATCCGTTCCACTGCAGCTACATGTTCGACTCCGGGCGCTGCCTGCCGATGACATCGGCCGGCAGCGCCTTTCTGATGTCACTTCGTGCGTATTCTTCCGCTGTGCCCGTCATCAGCGCCGAGACCGAGATCGACGCACCGCTGGAGAGCGTCTGGCAGATCATGCTGGCAACCGACCGTTACCCGCTCTGGAACCCGTTCGTCATCCGCGCCGAGACACCCCAGCCTCCCCGCGTCGGTCAGCGCCTGGCGCTCACCGCGCAATGGTCGACCGGCCGGATCGTGCGCTCACTCGAACTGATCACGCTGATCGAACCGCCGAAGACCCGGGACGGCGTCACCACCGCCCGCTGGCTGTACATCTACCAGGGTGCCCTGGCCCGGCCGGGCCTGATGCGCGGCGTCCGGCAGCAGTCGCTGCGCCAGGAGGCCGGCGGCCCGACCAGGTACGCCACCGAGCAACGACTGCGCGGCACTCTGGCCCCGCTCGCCTTTCCCCGGCTTGTGCAGGACGGCCTGGAACGCCATGCCGCGGCGTTGAGGCGATATGCACACTCGCAGGGGTCACAACCGGGCTCGATGCCGGCGCTCCAGGACGCACCGCCCGCGGACCCGTTGCACCGCAACCGGATAGGGCACCACTAGGCATCCACGGCGATCGCGCCGTCCAGTACGAGATCGACCAACCTCTCGGCGATCCCCGCCTCGAGCGGTCGCCTGCGCGCCAGGATCCGGAAGTGCATCGTGCCGATCAGGCTCTCGTAGGCCAGGGCTCCGACCTCGGCGTGCGCTATCTCGCCACGGGCGGCGGCCCGCTCGAAGATGACGGCGGCGCGGGCAAAGCGATCAGCCCAGAACGTGTCGCGTAGCGTCCGGGACGTGTCGTCCTGAGCCGTCGCGCCCAAGTACGCCAGGGCAAAGCCGGCGGGAGTGCGCAAGAAGTCCGCCACCGCCCCGACCACCGCGACAAGATCCCCACGCAGCGTCCCGGTGTCCGGTGCCACCAGGAGCTCACTCGACAAGGTCATGAGCACGTCGGCAAGCAACGCCTCCTTGGTGCCCCACTTTCGGTAGATCGTCGTCTCGTTGACGCCCGCTCGAGCTGCGATCTGGGACACCGTCAGCTCGGCCGGGGACACCTCCACCATCAGACCTGCGGCTGCATCGAGCACGGCACGACGAGTACGCGCCGTACGACCGCCTGGTCGCTGCTTCGAACTGTTCACGACTCCATTGTAAACGCAAGTGACACTTGCATTAAGCCGAGCGGTGACTCATAGTCGGGTCCATGAATTACGCAGACCAGCCGACCTGGCGCCGACTCCAGGAGTTCTTGCCCGCGAAGTACCGACTGACGCCCACCACCGAACCGACCGAGGAGTGGTGGCCCCACAACGGCCACAACATTCACCTCGACACCTACCGCAACCCGCAGGCACCGGTGAAGGTGATCCTCTTCCACGGTGTCGGCACCAACGGCCGCCAGATGTCGACCATCCTCGGTCGCCCGCTGGCCGAGCGCGGCTACGAGGCGATCGCGATCGACATGCCCACCTACGGCGTCACCGAGGTCGCTCCGGGAGCCGTCGTCCGCTACGACGACTGGGTGCAGATCGGTTCGGACCTGATCGATCGGGAGCGGGCCAAGGACGACCGGCCGATCGTGCTCTACGGGTTGTCCGCCGGCGGGATGGAGACCTACCACGTCGCTGCCCTGAACCAGAAGGTCAGTGGAATCGTCGGGATGACCTTCCTCGACACCGCCTCGTTCCGGGTACGGGTGGAGACCGGTTTCGACCCGGTGAGTGGCGCCATCGGCGCCCCTCTGATGAGACTGTTGCGCACCATCGGTCTCGGCCGGTTCCGGCTGCCGATGCGATACGTCTCCAAGATGCGGGCCCTGGTCAACAACGAGGCTGCGAAGCGGGCCTGGTACCAGGACAAGACCTCGGCGGGCAACGACGTCTCGATCGCCTTCCTCGATTCCTGGCTGAGCTACCGGCCCGCGACACCACCCGAAGCGTTTGATGTCTGCCCCGTGCTGCTCACCCAGCCCAGCGCCGACCGCTGGACTCCCCTGCACCTGTCCGAGCCATTCCTGTCCCGGATCACCAAGGTGCCGGTGACCCGCACCCTGCTGGACAACGGTGGTCACTACCCCCTCGAACAGCCGGCGCTGGACCAGATGGTGGAGACCATCGCAGCATTCGTCGCTGCACGCACCGCGTCATGACCGCTCGCTTGTCACAGGGGCCAGGTCGCCCCGGGGATCATCGGAGGCAGAGTTTTGATGCCCAACTGCCGGAACATCCCCAGAGTGTCCTCACCGAACCAGGCTTTGGTGATCTTCCCGGCGACAACGGTGTAGATGCCGATGCCGAGCCACTCGGCGTGCTTCCCGGAGGCAGGTGAGCCCAGGAACTCCCCGCTCTGCGTACCGCTGTTGGTGAACCGCAGCACCACCTTGTGCCCGGCGACGACGGTCTCCTTGATGTCGAGATGCATACCGGTGAAGGCACCGGAGACGTTCTGCACCAAGTGTTCACGGAAGGCACCCAGGCCGTGGATCGTGCCGAGACTGCCACCGTTCCAGGACATGTCCGGCGCCCAGTACCGCTCGAGCAGGTCGAGGCGCCCGCCGTTGACCACGTCGTCCACGAAACCCCGCACGACGCGCTCGGGATCGTTCCAGGGAGCGCCGTAGGCGGCGGTGAGGTGACGGCCGAGGTTCTCGATCGCCTCACGGGCGATCGGCACCGGCCGGTTGTGGGTGAAGCCGTGATCGACGCCGGCGAACTCACGGTGCGTGACCGCCACCCCCTTGGCCATCAGGTCGCCGGCCAACGCGTTGGACTCATGCTTGAGGGTGTCCAGATCGGCGGTCTGGATCAGGGTCGGGGGCAGTTCGGCCAGCCGCGGGTGCAGCGCCGGGGAGGCCAGCGGCGAGCTGAGATCCGTTGCCACGAAATAGGTCTCGCGTACCAGCTGCATCAGGTTCGGGGCGACGATCGGACGCCGCTTCGGCGAGGTTCGGGTCTTGTCGTCCAGCGTGAGGTCGGCGACGCCGTAGTCACTGGCGACAGCAACCGGACGGTAGGCGTTGTGGTCGATGGCCATCAGCGCGACGTTGAGGGCGAGTTTGCCGCCGGCGCTCGCTCCCCCGACCGAGACCCGCTCGCCGTCCCAGCCGTGCTCGGCGCCGTGCTCGTGCACCCAGCCGAAGGCGTCGTAGCACTGCTCCTCGGCCACCGGGAAGCGTACGGTCGGCGCCGTGTCGTAGTTGGGCACCACGACGAAGCAGCCCACCTCGGAGGCCAGGTACCGGGCGACGTTGTCCTCCTGCTCGGGCACCCGGATGATGAACGCGCCACCGTGGACGAGCAGGTGCACCGGCGGACGGCGCCCGGACACCGCCTGCTCGGCGACATCGGCCGCGGTGGGCGCGTAGACCAGGGCGGTCAGGTCACCGTGCCGGGTCGGGATGGTGAGCCTCGCCGGCTTCGCGATGCTCTTCGTGGCGAACTGCAGCCTCGGCGAGGAGTACAGCAGGCGGCGCGTCAGCGGGAAGACCGCCTGGAACAGCCGCGCCCGACGGGCGGCGGCTCGTGGGATCAGCGGGTCGTTGCGAAGCATCTCGACTTCCTAACTGGTTAGTTGATAAGAGACCGTAGGCCCGGGCCCGGCACGTTGTCAACCGACCAGTTAGTTGATACGTTCTGCCGGTGGCCCGAGATGCAGAAGCGACACGCGCCCGGCTGCTGACCGCGGCCCGGAAGGAGTTCGCCGCCTACGGAATCGCCGGCGCCCGCGTCGATCGCATCGCCGCCGATGCGTCCAGCAACAAGGCGCAGATCTATCACTACTTCGGCAGCAAGGACGCTCTCTTCGACGCCGTCTTCGAGCAGGTCGTCGACCAGATCGTGAACGGCGTGCCGATCGATGTCGACGACCTGCCCGGCTACGCCGCCCGGCTCAGCGCGATGTACCGGAAGAGCCCCGACGTTCTTCGCCTGGCCACCTGGCAACGGCTCGAACGCGGCGAAGAGAACGTCCCCGCAGCGGTGGAGGCGACCCGGCACAAGGTCTCCGAGATCGAACGCGCTCAGGCCGACGGGCGGCTGACCGCCCGCTACCCCGCCGAGGTGCTGCTGGCCGCCGTGTTGCACATCGCCGAACTATGGGCCGAGCCCAGCCGCGAGGCCGGGCAACGTCCCCGAGCCGCCACCACGCAGCGACAGAGCATCGAGCAGTTGGTCCGCGACGTCGTGGCCTGAGCCGGACGGCGCACTGGGCGCGGCGTGGCGGAGTGGCGCGGTGGTCAGCCACTCAGCAGGCTGCCGAGTTCCTCGATCGCCTCGGGCACCCACCAGGTCCAGTCGTGGCCACCGGTCACCACCCGGCATCGGACGTCGCGCACCTCGCCGTCGCGCCCCTCGCCGTCGAGCGCCGTCGCCAGTGCCGCACTGCGCTCCGGTCCGTCACCCTCGTACCGGCCGGCGTGCAGTCTGAGCCTGATGCGTTGCGGCAGAGCGGCTTTCAGCGCGGCGGTCAGGTCGCCTGCCGGATAGCGCCACAACGACACCGACTGGGCGACGACGCCGGAGATCGCGCCGTTCCCGGCCGCCGGCGCGAAGATCGCCGACAACCCGGCGAACGACGAGCCGGTCACCGTGGTGTCGAGGCGTCCGATCGGGCCGAGGACGCCGTCGCTGTGCAGTCGCGGGACCAACCGCCGAGCGACCCAACGCGCCTGTCCCGCAGGCACTCCCAGGCTCTCGGCCCGGTCTGCGCCGGCGTCGACAAACGCCAGCGCCAGGTCGGGCAGTACGCCGGCGATGCGAGCCTGCTCGATGAGTCTCGGGGTGCCGAGCCGCTCGACATGCGCCTCGCCGTCGAAGAAGACCACCAGCGGTACCTCGGCGGCGCTGCTCCCCCAGCGCCACATTCGAACCCGCGGCTCACCCGCATGGGTGGGCTCGGTCCGGTGCGGATCGCCGGCGGCGGAACCGTACCCGGTGAGCCAGTCCCGGCCGGGGACCAGGCGGATCATCCGGGGCACGGTGGCCGCGCGCATATCGGTGGTCCCCGGAACCAGCCGGGGTACCCGGCGAAGCCCGTCGGCGTGCCAGGGCGGGGCGCCGTCCCCGTCGTACTCGACCACCTCGTACGCGGCCTGCCAGTCGTCCCCGACCCGGAAGGCCGCCGTCCACCAGCCGTCACCGACGGCCTCGAAGTCGCACGCCGAGACCGGCTCGGGGGCGAACCAACCGCTCGCCGACAATGCCACGGCGCGGGCAGTTGCCGAGTGATGCCAGAACCTGACCACGGCCACGCCCTCATCGCGGGTCTCGACGCTCCAGCCGGGTTCCAGCGGACGCGACGCCGGTGCGATGTCGACCCTGGGTATCACGGTGTGCCGAGGGGCCGGTCTGGGCAGAACCGGCAGCGCGTCCAGCACGGTGTCCATCAGTTCAGCCTCCTGGTACTCCAGGGTAGACACCCCGGCGCCACCACAACCCCCGGTCACGAGTGGCGGCGGAGGGAGGTGGCGGGATCCGTCGCGTGAACGCTCCTCGTACCTCGGAGCAGGCTCCTCCCGATTCCCACAGCGTCCGATGCAGCAAGCGGCAAGGCCCCCGACGGAAGTGCGTGTCGGGGGCCTTGCCGCTTGCTGCAGTGGAGGTGGCGGGAATCGAACCCGCGTCCGCCGGTGCAGAGCCAGTTCTTCTCCGGGCGCAGTCTGCTGTGGCCTTTCTCAGCCCCGGCGATCACACAGACGAGTCGCCGAGCCGGGCTCAGTCACTGTTTGTCTCGCGTAGGCCCCGTGACCGGGCTTTCCGCCAGTGGCCCTCTAGATGACGTCAGCTACTGGGTCGAAGGCGAACTCAGGCTGACGGACTTTGCTCCTCGCTCAGGCGGCGAGGGCGAAGTCGTTCTGCGTCTTGTTGGCAGATATTGGTTTGCGACGAGGTTTACGAGATCACGTCACCTGCTCGGCCCGCTTCTCCTGCCTCGACATCCGTCGTCGAAGCCAGTCACCCCCGTGGATGGTGCTCACCAGGGCTCCTGTTGAAGCCTTGCTATGCAGTTGTGATCGGTGTTGCCGGACGGTGCCACTGCCTGACCCTCAGGGCTGTGCAGCCCGGCGAGTCTACCCGGTCAACAGCCGCCGCCGCCTCTGTGTTCCCGGCCGATCCCCCGCCCGGGGCAAGCGCTCCGCCTCGGGGATCGCCGTCATTCGAGCAGAGACCGGCGCACCGTGGCCGGCACACCGGCCACCAGCGATGCGTCCGGGACGTCACGGGTCACCACCGCTCCGGCTGCGATCACGGAGCCCTCGCCCACGGTGACACCTTGCAGAACCATCGCCCCGGCCCCGATCCAGACATTGCGACAGATCCGGATCGGCGCAGCGGTGATCGCGGCACGACGGCGGTCGGGATGCACCGGATGCCCGGAGCTGATCAAGGACACGTTCGGGCCGATCATCACGTCGTCCTCGACGTCGATGCCACCGATGTCGTTCAGCGTGCATCCGTGGTTGATGAAGACCCGGGTGCCGATCCGGATGTTGACGCCGTGGTCGCTGTGGAACGGCGGCACCAGCCGGAAGGACGGCGGCGCCTCACGGCCGGTCAGCTCGGCCCAGGCGGCACGAATCGCGTTCTGGTCGGCGTAGGGCAACCGGTTGAGCTTCTCGCACGTCGCGAAGGCACGATCGATCTGTTCGATCATGGGCCGGAAGTCGGCGATGCTGATCTCCTGGCCGGCCTCCC
>DAIOVT010000176.1:0-7660 GCA_036758885.1 Kineosporiaceae bacterium | reverse complement strand
CTGCTCTGGCTCGAGCACGCGGCACACCCCGAGGGGCGGCTGGTTCTCGACGACGGTGCGGTGGCCGCAGTGGTCGAACGTCACGCGTCGTTGCTGGCTGCGGGCCTGGTGAAGGTCGAAGGCTCCTTCGTCGCCGGTGATCCGGTGGAACTGATCGATCTTCGCGGACAGGCGATCGCCCGCGGGTTGGTGAACTTCGACGCAAGCGAGCTCCCGGCCCTGCTCGGCCGCTCCACCCGCGAGCTGGTGGCCGAGCGTGGCAGTGACTATCAGCGCGAAGTCGTGCACCGCGACGACTTGGTGCTGCTGCGCAGGTCTTTACGCCGAAAGGCAGACGCGGGCGCGTGACAACTGCTGGACTGGACACGTGAGTAAAGGTGACGATGAGCAGCCGCTTGCGACGCTGACACCGCTGCGAGGCATTCCCCTCGACACAGCGCGGCGTCGCCCGGCACATCGCGAGGAGCCGGCGTTGTGGTTCGTCACCATCACCGTGAGCGGGCAGCGAATGCCCGCAGACGACGTGCGCGCCGGTCTGGAGCGCCTGAGCGAGCTCGAGCCGTTCCTGGTCTCGGCCGGCTACGCCGGTACCCGTGCCGAGCTGCGCTACTGGGACGAGTCGGTCGACATCGAGGGCGCCGTCTCGCAGGCGTTGAGCTTCTGGCGTGAGCACCGGGAATCGGCCGTTCTGCCGGCGTGGCGGGTGGTCGGCCTCGAGGTGGTCGACCGCGACACCGCCCGCCGCCGCTGGACCGAACCGGTGCGGGCGCAGGTCGGTGAACTGGGCGAGATCCGGCCCATGGAAGGCTCCGATCTCTGAGCCCGTCCACGCCACGGCCTTTGACATAGTGCCTCTCCGCCCAGCGCCTCTCCGCGCGCGGCGTGAGTGGTGACGAACAGCGCCTAGGCTTGGTGCATGTCTGTGGCACAAGGTGAGACGTCGATCGGCGGAACGGCCGTGGGGCTTCGAGACGTGGAAGGTGTTGCCGACCGGGCGGGGGAGCCCACCCCCGATCGCGTACGTGCCGAGGTCCACGCCATCTGTGAACGTGCCGGTCGTGCCGCGCGCGTCCTGGCCACCGCTTCGCGCATGACCAAGGACGCCGCTCTCACGGCGATCGCCGAGGAACTGATCGAGAACTCGGACCGGATCGTCCGCGCGAACGCCGAGGACCTGGAGCGCGGACGCCGCGAGGGCCTGAGCACAGGCCTTCTGGACCGGTTGCGGCTGGACGACGCGAGAATCGCCGCGATCGCCGCTGCGGTGCGACACGTCGCCTCGTTGCCCGACCCGATCGGCGAGGTGGTTCGCGGCTCGACGCTGCCGAACGGCCTGCAGTTGCGTCAGCTGCGGGTGCCGATGGGCGTCGTCGGAATGGTCTACGAGGCGCGGCCCAACGTCACCGTCGATGCGGCCGCGCTCGCCCTGAAGAGCGGCAACGCCGCGGTGCTGCGCGGCGGTTCCGCCGCCGCGACCACCAACGAGTGTCTGGTCGAGGTGATCCGTAAGGCGCTGGTCCGCACCGGCCTGCCGGCGGACGCGGTGACCTCGATCGATCACCTCGGCCGGGACGGCGTCACGCACCTCATGCGGGCCAGGGGTCTGGTCGACCTGCTGGTGCCGCGTGGCGGTGCCGGGCTGATCTCGACCGTGGTGCAGAACTCGACGGTTCCGGTGATCGAGACCGGCACCGGCAACTGCCACGTGTACGTCGACGCGGCCGCCGACCTCGACAAGGCCCTCGACATCGTGATCAATGCCAAGACCCGGCGAACCTCGGTATGCAACGCGGCCGAGACCCTGTTGGTGCACCGCGACGTGCAGTCGTGGTTCCTGCCGCAGGTGTTGCCCGCCCTCGCCGAGCACGGCGTCCGGTTGCACGTGGACGCTCGCAGCGCGGCCGAGGCGGCCCGGGCCGGGGTCGATCCGGCGCTGGTGTCGGCCGCCGACGACAACGACTGGGAGAAGGAATACCTCGACGATGACATCGCGGTGGCGGTGGTCGACTCCCTGGACGCGGCGATCGAGCACGTGCGGCGCTGGTCGTCGGGGCACACCGACGCGATCGTCACCACCGACATGCGGGCCGCGGACACGTTCGTCGCCCAGGTCGACTCGGCGGTGGTCGCGGTCAACGCCTCGACCGCCTTCACCGACGGTGCGGAGTTCGGTCTCGGCGCCGAGATCGGCATCTCCACCCAGAAGCTGCACGCTCGCGGACCGATGGGGCTGGTCGAGCTCACGTCCACGAAGTGGGTCGTCGTCGGAGACGGTCACGTCCGGCCCTGAGAAGATCAACTCTCTGATCACGGCCCCGAGGCCGACGCGCCACCCACACCACGCCGAGACGAAGGACGACGCCCGCGCATGGAAGCAACCGAGGTTCGCACGCTGACCCAGGTGGAGGACCGCCACTGGTGGTACCGCGAGCGCCGGGTGCTGTTGCGCCGGGCATTGGCCGGCATGCCGGCCGGAACCGCGATGGACGTCGGCGCCGCGGGCGGCGGGAACACCCGGGTCATGATCGAGGCGGGCTGGCAGGCAGTCGCGCTCGAGTACGGCGAGGAGGGCGCAACCGTCTGCCACGAGCGCGGCATCCCGGTACTGCGTGGGGACGCCACCGCATTGCCGCTCGCACCGGGCAGTCTCGACCTGATCGTCGCTTTCGACGTGCTGGAGCACCTCAAGGACGACCGCGCCGCGGCGGAGTCGGCCTTCGAGGTGCTGCGCCCGGGCGGCACCTATCTGGTCGCCGTGCCTGTCGACATGCGGCTGTGGTCCTCGCACGATGTCGCCGTGGGTCATGAACGGCGCTACACCCGCGAAGAACTCACCGGTCTGCTCACCGACGCCGGCTTCGTGCTCGAGGAAGTGCGCAGCTGGATGGTGCTGTTGCGTCCGGCGGTGGCCTTGCGCCGTCGCCTCGACCGGATGGGCAAGGGCGGCGGCAGCGAACTCGACGATCCCCCGACCTGGATGAACCTGGCCCTCGGTTCGGTGGTCGGCCTGGAACGGTACCTGCCTGTCGGCGCGATGCCCGGAGTCTCTCTGCTGGTGCGCGCCAAGAAGTTCGCCTGACCCAAGCACCCGCAGCACGAACCACCCGGCGGTGGCGCTCCCGATGTCGCCACCACCGCCGGTGCGATTACTGACGGCGGACAAGATGCACCTGCTGACGTGCGGGATGCCCGGGGTCAGGACGAAACTCGTGACGGAACTCCGGATCGTGCACCCGCCGGTGGTGGAACCAGCACAGCGGCACCGCTTCGTGCAGATCGGTTCGCCCTCCCGTTGACCAGGCATGTCGGTGGTGAAGCTCCGACCACGCGAAGGGACGACCGCAACCGGCGACGGCACATTCGTCGTAGAACGTCGCCAGAGCGGTGCGTTGCGTCTGGGTGAAGAAGCGGTTCGTTCGTCCGACGTCCAAGGGGAGCGACGTGCCGTTCAGCACCGCCGGCAGAACGCCTGCGCCGCAAGCGATTCGGCGTGCTTCGCTGATCGACAGATCGGCACCGATGTCCAGTCCGGCCGCGCCGATCCCGGTGCGCAGGTGATCGTGCTGAACGGTGACCACCACGGTTGCGGCCACCTTGCCGTGCAGATGATCGGTGGGCAGGTGCTCGAGCAGGGCGACCATGGCGAGGCCCTGCTCATGCGCCCAATCGGTCTGTGCCTCGGTGCTCTCGCGCTGCCGCCGCCGAGGTGTAGTCATCTGCTGGACGCACTTGCGCAGCACCCCGGCGGCGAAGGTCGGCACGGTGAACCGCCCGGTGGTCGTGCCGTCCCCGTTGTCGTGCATGGTCAGCCGGGTCTTGGCCAGGGCGGCGGCTTCCTCCTGACGAAGAGCGCGGTCGTGTTCGGCGTCCACGAGCGCGGCCGGGCGATCGAGCAGGGCCAGCAGCTTCCGCGCCTCTCGGCGAAGCTTCGCCGGTGCGATCAGCCTCGCTCGCTGGACCAGGTGGCCCTCCAGCCGGAGCCGTTCCGCTGCGTCAGCCGCCGGCCCGGGCAATCTGTCGAGTGCGTCGACGATGACCTGCGCGTGCGCCGCGGAGATGTCTCCCCGGGCGAGCGATTCCCGGACCGCGCCGGAGTTCTGATCAGTACTGGTGCGTTGCCCGGGCAGACCGTCACGGGTGTGGGTCGGGGTGGTCAGAGCTCTGGCCAGTTCAACCTGTCTGGCCGCTGTTGCTCCGTCCGAACGGGTTGCCACTGCGAGCCAGGCGGCGGTGCCGGTCGAGCCCTCAGCATCGCTGAGCCGGCGTGAGTCGACCGCGGCCACCGCGGTTAGCTTGATCGATTCGACGGCTCGCAGCAGCCGCTCGATCGACGTCACCTGGACGGCGCTGATCACCCCGGACGCCTCAGGACGTCGCGGGTCGCACGCCGAGTCGACGGCCTCCCGAAGCTGCGCCACAGCGGCCCGCGCCTGTTCCAGGGCCGTCGAGACGGACAGGGATGCAGGTGCGGCGGAGCTCAACGCCAAGGAAGTCACTCGAACAATTTATCGAAACAGACATACGAAAGCCAGGGTGACGTGTCGTAACTTTCCGGTGATCTCGGGCTCGTCACGACCTGGCTCGTGACGAGCGAAGGTGTTGCACCAGAACGGTTTTCGAAACTGTCGGTGCCGGGTGTCAGGCTCTGCCGGACGCTTCTTGGTCGAGGCTGTCGTGGGCGATGAAGTACGCGGGGCGGCCCTGCATCTGGGTGTAGAGCCGGCCCACGTACTCGCCCAGAATGCCGACGCAGAGAAGTTGCACGGCGCCTACTCCGGCGACCGCGACGAAGGTCGAGGTCCAGCCGGGGACGGTGGTGCCGCGCAGGAAGGCGAGCAAGGCGTAGGCGAACATCAGTGCGGTGATCACGGCACCGCCCAGACCGAACCAGGTGGCCAGACGAAGTGGTGCGATCGAGAAACCGGTCAGCGAGTCGAAGCTCAGCCGGATCATCCGGCCGAGGGTGTAGTGGGTGCGCCCGGCTGCGCGCGCCTCCCGGCGGTAGGGCACCTGCCCGGAGGGGAAGCCAAGAGCGGGGATGACCAGGCGGAACACCCGGTTGTGCTCCGGCAGGCTGTTCACGGCGGCGACCGTTGCGCGGCTGATCAGCCGGAAGTCGCCGGCGTCCGAGGCGATGTGCCCGCCGACCAGGCTGCGCATCAGCCGGTAGAAGGCCCGTGCGGTGCCGCGCTTGAACATCGAGTCGGTCGAACGGTCGGAGCGGACGCCGTAGACGACGTCCAGCTCATCGGTGGCGGCGAGTTCGAGCATCTGCGGGATCACCTCGGGCGGGTCCTGCAGGTCGGCGTCCAGGGAGACCACCCAGTCGCCCCGGCTCCGGGCCATGCCCGCCGACATCGCCGCCTGATGTCCGGCGTTCGCGCGTAGCCGGACGATGCGCAGCTGCGGCCAGTCGCGATGCTCCTTGAGCAACAGCGCCGGTGTCGTGTCGGTGCTGCCGTCGTCCACGGCGATGACCTCGTACGAGGGCACCCGCCCGTCGGTCACCAGGTCGTCGAGCACCGGGCGCAGCCGGGCCGAGAAGAGGGGGAGCACGTCCTCCTCGTTGAACATCGGCACGACCACGGTCAACCCGAGGCGTCCGGTGTCCATCCGCCCCCGATCGCCGTCGACGGGTGGCAGATCAGCGTTCTGCACGTGCACCCCTCGTCGCGATCGGCTGCCGGGCATGCCAGACTGGCCCCTGCATCGCTGAAGCCTAACCGGGCTGTTCGGAGATGCCTGAACTGCGGTGAATGAGGAGAGCTGAGCATGCCTTTGTTGGCCGAGGTCGAGGCGACCCACGCATTGCCGATGCCGGCATGGCTGTTCCCCGTGGTGGCGCTGGCCGTCTTCGGGCTGCTGCTCGTCATCACGCTCTCCTACCGGGGTATGTGGCACCGGCATGACCCGGCCGCCTTCGACAGCAGCCATGGCGGGCACGAGTCGTCGTCCTCCTCTGGCTCCGGCCATCACTGACCTGTGTCGCGTCCCCTCCGCCTGGGGGTGATGGGCGGCACCTTCGACCCCATTCATCATGGGCACCTGGTCGCCGCCAGTGAGGTGGCTGCGGAGCATCATCTCGACGAGGTGGTCTTCGTGCCCACGGGCGAGCCCTGGCAGAAGACGGGGCGTGGCGTCACCGGCGCCGAGCACCGCTACCTGATGACAGTGATCGCCACGGCGTCCAACCCGCGGTTCACCGTCAGTCGCGTCGACGTCGATCGTCCCGGGCCTACGTACACCATCGACACGTTGCGTGATCTGCTCACCGAACGTCCCGAGGCGGAGCTGTACTTCATCACCGGCGCCGACGCCCTGGCCAAGATCCTCTCCTGGAAGGACAGCGACGAGATCTTCGATCTGGCCCAGTTCGTGGGTGTCACCCGGCCCGGGCACGTGCTCGATCGCCACGGGTTGCCGCCGGACCGGGTGAGTCTGCTCGAGGTACCAGCGATGGCGATCTCGAGTACCGACTGCCGGGCCCGGGTCGCCCAGGGCATGCCGGTCTGGTACCTGGTGCCCGATGGCGTGGTGCAGTACATCGGCAAGTACCGCCTCTACTCCGACGAGGACGACGCGGCCGAGAGGGCCGCCGAAGGCGCTGATGACGCGGGTCGGCCGACCGAACCGGATGGACCGCAGTGAGATGACACCGCAACGAGAGATACCGCAACGAGAGACACCGCAGTGAGACACCGCAGTGAGATGACAAGGATTCCTCGTGACCGCCTCTGACCGGGCCCGAGAGCTCGCGATCGCCGCCGCACTCGCGGCCAACGACAGACTCGCCACCGACATCGTGGCGCTCGACGTCAGCGACCAGCTGGCGATCACCGATGTCTTCCTGCTCGCCTCGGCCTCGACCGAACGCCAGGTCAAGGCCGTGGTCGACGCGATCGAGGAACGGCTGCTCGAACTCGGCGCCAAGCCGATCCGCCGCGAGGGGGAGCGCGACGGGCGATGGGTGCTGCTCGACTTCGGCGATCTGGTCGCGCACGTGCAGCACGAGGACGAGCGCAAGTACTACTCGCTGGAACGACTCTGGCGGGACTGCCCCGCCCTCGAACTGCCGCCGCTGCCCCGCAACCCGGGGCAGTGACGATGCCGCCTTTCAGTGCCGGCGGCGAGAGCGAGCACCGCCCTCGACATGTTGAGCGGCTGATCCTGCTGCGCCACGGCCGGACCACGGCCAACCTGGAGGGTCGCTACCAGGGCCATCTCGACGTCGCGCTGGACGACACCGGACGCATCCAGGCCGTCGATGCGGCCAAGGCGATCGCCGCGCTGGTGCAGGACGCCGCGCTGGCGGGCGCCGTCCGGCTGGTCAGTTCGGATCTGACCCGGGCGAGGCAGACCGCTGAGCCGCTCGCCGACCTGCTCGGCGTCGAGGTCGTTCCGGAACCGTTGCTGCGTGAGCGCAGCGGTGGTGACTGGGAGGGGCTGCTCGGCGAGGAGATCAAGGAGCGCTACCCCGACGAGCACGCGCGCTGGGTCGCGGGGGAGGATCTGGCCATCGGCGGTGGCAAGGGCGAGAGCATGCAAGCGGCATGTGCCCGTTGGGAACGTGGTCTGCTCGGCCAGATCGAAGCGTCCGGGCCGGAGACCAGGGTGCTGATCGCGGTCAGTCATGGCGCGGTCCTGCGGGGCGGGATGCTGC
>DAIOVT010000175.1:0-7759 GCA_036758885.1 Kineosporiaceae bacterium | reverse complement strand
GCAGAACGATGGCGCCCAGAGCAAGCACCGGATAGCCGAAGTGCTGCAGCACCGGTCCGGCGACGGCGCCGGCGAGCGCGGCCGCCAGCCCCATGATCAGGTCGCCCACACCCTGGGTACGGGTGCGCACCTGCTCCGGAACCGATCCCGACAGCAGCGCCGAACCCGCGACCAGGGCGGCCGACCAGCCGATGCCGAGCAGGGCCAGCCCGACCCCCACCTGGGTGTGCTGGTGCGGGCCGGCCGTCGCGGTGACCAGCAACGAGATCAACAGCACCGCGACCCCGGCCAGGATGGTCGTGATCGCGCCGACCCGGTCGACCGCGATCCCCATGATCGGGCTGAGCGCGTACATGCCGGCGATGTGCACGCTGATCACCACGCCGACGATCGTCAACGAGGCGCCACCGTGGCCGAGGTGCACCGGCGTCATCACCATCACCCCGACCATCACGGCGTGGGCGCCGGCGACGGCGCACAGCCCGGCCAGGGCGCCCGGGCTGCGTCGCACGATCAACAGGATGGTGCGCAGCGGTTCGCTGCGGCCGTGCCGGCCGAGGGGGCGCCGACCACCGGGCAGTACGGCGGTGATCACCGCCGCGACCGCGAAGGCGACGACCGAGAACAGGAACGGCCCGGCGAGGGCCGGTACGCCGAGTGCGGTGCCCAGCCCCTCGCCCAGCCCGGCGAGATTCGGCCCGGCGACCGCCCCGATCGTCGAGGCCCAGACCACGATGGAGAGTTGCCGGCCGCGGCGCTGCTCGGGGACTTCGTCGATCGCCGCGTACCGGTTCTGCAGGCCGACCGCCGACGCCGCACCGAACGCGGTCATGCCCAGCAGCAGCAGGGCGAACGATCCGGCCCGGGCGGCGACCACCACGATCAGCCCGCCGAGCAGGGCGATCAGATAGCCCGAGACCAGCGCCACCGAGCGGCCTTGGCGTTCGGCCCGCGAGGCGAGCGGTACCGCGAACAGGGCGCTGCCGAGCACCGACGCGGTCTGCGCCAGCCCGGCCAGCGCCGTCGAGGCCGAGACCTGCTCGGCCAGCAGACCGCCCACGGCGATGCCCGCCGCGACCCCCAGGCCACCGAGCACCTGTCCGGCCACCAGGTGCGGCAACCGGGATCGGGTCCAGGTGGTCGGGGGCAGCGAGGTCGGCTCGTCATCGGGCATGAGCGCACTGTGTCATCAACTGTGTCATCAACTGGGCCATCAACTGGGCCATCAACTGGGCCATCAACGGGGCCGTGCCAATCCCGCCCGGCGCATTGGGGCGGCGCCTCGTCTGGCGCTTCCGGTCAGGGGCAGACGCAGGGCAGTGCCGAACACCGCGGGCAACCGTTCGCATACCGCTGAGCCACGCGGGAGAGATCGACGTCCATCTGATTCGCCAGCGAGGCCAGCCAGGCGAGCACGTCGGAGAACTCGTGCTCGCGTTGGGCCGCGGTGCCCTTGCGGACCGCCTGGGCCAGCTCACCGAGCTCCTCCGCCAGCCAGGCCACGGTGCTCGGCACGCCGCGAGCGCGGTCCCGCTCGCCGTAGGTGCGCTCGATGACGTCCTGGAGGTCGGCCAGATGCATCGCGCCACCGTATCGGCCGGGGCCGGTTGTCGATCAGGACGTCAGCTGTTCATCAGGATCAGTACGACGAGCACGGCGATCACCAGGCTGCGCAGGGTCCATCTGGTCAGCGTCGCACTCATGACGTCTCCCTGCCCCGGCCCATCGGCCGGTCCGTGTCCTGATCTCAGGACGACGGTAGGAAGGACGACGCTGCGTCGCCGGTGACTCGGGCGGTCCTCACCCGGGCGGAGCACCGGGCGCGGTGCGGTCCGGACGACGGTGACGCAGAGGCAGCAGACGGCTCAGATGTGCCCGCTGAGCTGGGCCATCCGGCGGATCAGTGCCTGTAGGTAGGCATCGCGCTGCTTCGTGGTGAGTACGGCGCCATGCTTCTCCTTGCCGGCCTCGACGCTCACCGGCAGTACGTCCAGCGCGAGCTTGGCGCCGCCGGCGAGCGTGCGCAGGTCGTCGATGCGGCGTCCGAACTCGCTGCCGCTGCCGGGGGAGTAGTAGTCGATGACCTTGTCCAGGTCGTCCAGGTAGAGATCGACCTTGGTGAGCACGATGATCATCCAGATCGGCCGGTCCCGGCGCACCGCCATCGAGGCGATCCGGTGCGCGGTGATCGTCCAGTCCTCGAGCTCGCGGGCGAGCTGGGTGTTGCGGTCGGCCTCGGGAGCGGGCCGCGGACCGGTGCTGCGGGCGGTCTCGTGGCCGTTGGCCACCAGGTGCAGCACCCCGTCGGCGGGCTCGTCGTGAAAGACGTGGTCGAGGGCGTTCAGCCGGGCCGCGGCGTTGTCGCCGGGCACCACCCGGAACCGGAAGCCGCGCAGACCCTTGCTGCGCCGGGTACGGCGTTCGAGCTGCGACGAGCCTGCGTCCAGTGAGCCCTCGGCGGTGGCGTGGTGGCTGAGCCGGTCGATCAGGGCGGTCTTGCCGACCCCGGTCATACCGGTCACGGCGACCGTCGGATAGCGATCGCGCAGCACCCGAAGACCCTGCTGGCCACCGCCGGCGAGCACCCCGAGGCCCGCGGCCACGGCGCCGCTGTGTCGTCCGGCGCTGACCGCTCGGCGTCCCCAGGTGTTCAGGTTCCCGGCCGGCTTGTCCATGTGTCTGTCCCGTTCGGTCGGTGCTGTTCCGTTCGGTGGGCCGCTGCGGTCGAGGGCCGAGAGCCAACCTAGCCCAATGATCCCCTGCCTTCCCGCTCCGTGCTGACATGCCGTCTAGGCTGGTTCGATGCCATTCACCGTCAGCCATGTCGCGGCGGTGGTGCCTCTGCGCGAACGGCCCGGCCGTGCCGGTCTGCCGCTGGCAGCCCTCGCCGCCGGCAGTATGAGCCCCGACCTGCCCTATTTCATGCCCTGGCTGGTGGCGCTCGGGGCGGGCGGCACCCTGACCCATTCGCCGGCCGGCATCGCCACCGTCGACCTGGTGTTCGGGCTGGTGATGTGGCTGGTCTGGTACCTGCTCGCACCCGCGCTGCGAGACCTGATGCCCGGATTCGTCCGGGCCCGCTGGCCGGCCGGGATGCCGCGCCGGGCCGGGGTGCCGGTGCTGTGCGCGGCCGTGCTGGTGGGGGCGATCACCCACGTGGTCTGGGACGCGTTCACCCATGTCGGACGCTTCGGCCACACGCACATCCCGGCGCTGGCGGCCACCTATCCCAGCCCGTTGGGTCCTCTGCCGGGCTATCGCTACCTGCAGTACGCGAGCGGCGTCCTGGGTCTGGTGGTGCTCGGTGTCATGGCCGCCCGGCAGCGGCCCGGCGACGCCGGCGGCCGGCAGGATCCCGCGCTGGCCCGGTTCTTCCCCTGGTTGCTCGCCGGTGGTGTGCTGCTCGCCCTGGCCCTGCGTGTACCGGCGTTGGCCCAGGCGCCGGAACCGCGGACGGTCGCGTTCCTGTCGATCACCGCCGCCGGCACCGGACTGATCGCCGCGACCGTCCTGGCCGGTGCGTTGTGGTTGTTCCGTCGACACGTCCGCACGGAGGCCTCGCGATGATTCCGGAATCGGCGATCCCGCGCGGCATGCCCGGCGGCCACCCGGGCGGCGAACCGGTGCGCTCCTACAAGTTGCGCACCAGCCGGATGACCGCGGCCCAGCGTCGCGCGGTCGACGCTCTGCTGCCCCGGTGGACGGTGCCCGCCGGGGAGGGGCAGATCGATCTGGACGCCGTCTTCGGACGTCGCGCCGACATCGTGCTGGAGATCGGCTTCGGCATGGGCGAGACCACCCTGGCGATGGCCGCCGCCCAGCCCGATAGCAACCTGCTCGCCATCGATGTGCACACCCCCGGTGCGGGGGCCCTGCTGCGGGGCATCGAGGCGATGGGACTGACCAACGTCCGGGTGCTGCTCGGTGACGGGGTGCAACTCCTGCGACATCGAATTCCTCCCGGCTCGCTCGCCGAACTACGGATCTTCTTCCCCGATCCGTGGCCGAAGAAGCGGCATCACAAACGCCGCCTGGTCGATGCCGCCTTCGTTCGCCTGGCCGCCACCCGGCTTCGCCCCGGAGGGCGGCTGCACCTGGCCACCGACTGGGTCGGCTACGCCGATCAGATGCTTTCGGTGATCGAGTCGGAACCATTGCTGCGCAATGTGTTCGACGGCTTTGCCGACCGTCCGCCGGATCGTCCGGTGACCCGTTTCGAGGAGCAGGGAATCGCGAAGGGGCACCGGGTTCTCGACCTTGTCGCCGAGCGCCTTCCCGGCCTCGAGGGGTGTTTCTGAGCGGACTGTTCGAGTGACGGTCTCGAGGGTCAGACACCGGGGCCGATCACGGTGCCGACCGCGAAGGTGATCGCCATGGCGATCAGGCCGATCCCGGCGTTGCGGATCACCGCCGGCATCGCGGGGGCGCCGCCGAGCCTGGCGCTGACCGCGCCGGTGAGCACCAGGGCGAGGGCGACCGCCACCACACAGACCGGTACCCGGTAGCTGGACGGCGGCAGCAGGATCGCCAGCACCGGCAGGAGCGCGCCGACCGAGAACGCCACGAACGAGGCCCCCGCCGCCTGCCAGGGGTTGGCCAGATCGTCGGGGTCGATGTGCAGTTCGGCGTCCAGGTGCGCACGCAGCGCATCCTTCGCGGTGAGCTCCTCGGCCACCCTGCGGGCCAGTTCCGGACTGATCCCCTTGGCCTGGTAGAGCCCGGTCAGCTCGACGAGTTCGTCATCGGGCATGGTGGAGAGTTCGCCGCGCTCCTTGCGGATCATGGCGCGTTCGCTGTCGCGCTGGGTGCTCACCGAGACGTACTCACCGCCGGCCATCGACAGCGCACCGGAGATCAGGCCGGCGGCACCGGCGATGACGAGCGCGCTGCGGTCCTGCGTGGCGCCGGCGATACCCATCACCAGCCCGGCCACCGAGACGATTCCGTCGTTCGCCCCGAGCACTCCGGCACGCAGCCAGTTCAGCCGTGCGCCGAACTCGGGGTCGTGCTGCTCACCCGGGTGCGGCTGGATCCGCTCGGTCATACCCGCACGGTATGCCGGGGCGGGGCCGCCCTGAAACGAAGGCGAACCTCAGTTGCCGGCGCCGTCCAGCAGGTGTTCGAGCCGGCGCACGGCAGGCGCGTAGAGGTCCGCCTCGCCACCGCCGATCGAGTGCCCCACCCCGGGCAGCACGGTGAGAGTGACGTCGGCCTTGCGCTTCTGCAGTGCCGCCGCCAGCGCCTGCGACTGTCCGGTCGGCACCGAGCAGTCGGCCTGACCGTGCACGATCACGAACGGGGGCAACGAGGTGGCGGTGGGCACCAGCCGCAACAGGCTGGCCGACGCCGCCGCGGAGGTCATCGACGGCACCGGGCCGCCGAGCCACAACGACTCCGGCGAGTCCGCCGCATCGTGCTGCAACGACCCGGCCGCGCAGCCGCCGGCCGCGGCGTCCCGGTCCATCGAGGTGAAGTCGGTCGGCCCGGAGAGATCGACCACCAGTTGCACGGCGCTGCTCACCGCGGCGTTCCCGAGCGATCCGCCGTCGAAGACGCTCTTGCCGGCGCCGGTCAGCCCGAGCATCGCCGCCATGTACCCGCCGGCGGAGTGACCCCACACCGCGAACCGGGCCGGGTCGATCCCGTAGCTGCCGGCCTTGGCCCGCAGCCAGCGCACCGCGGCCTTGACGTCCTGCCCGCCGGCCGGGAAGCGCGCCTCGCCGGAGAGCCGGTAGTTCACCGAGGCGACGGCAAAGCCCTTCTCGCGCAGGCTGTTCGCCGCGGCGCGCAGGCTGCTCTTATCGCCGTCGGCGAATCCGCCGCCGTGGATCATGATCACCAGCGGCACCGTCGCCCCGGTGCGCTCGGGCAGGTAGAGGTCGAGCTTCTGCGTGGCCGACGGCGAGGCGTAGGCGAGGTCGGGCAGGGTCTGTGCGGTCGCGGTGAGCCCCGCGGCGACGGCCGCCGGCGAGGGGCTGGTCGCCGGCCGCGGGGTGCCGGCCCGGGTCGTCGAGCGGGTCGCGGTGCCGGACGCCGTCGAGGTGCGCGAGGTCGTCTTCCCGGTGCGGGTGCGGGCCGATGTGGTGGCCGGGCCGGGGTCGGTCGCCGCCGATGGTTCCAGGGTGGGGTCGGACGTGCTTGCCGAGCTGGGATCGGTTGTCGCAGAACGCATCGAGGACGGCGACAGGCTGCCGGCCGCCGAACCGTCGGCCGTCGACAACTGGGTGGAGGCCTGGCTACGGCGCAACTCGATGTACCCGACCGCCGCGCCGATCAGGGCGCCGATCGCGGCCAGTGCGGCGATCACCAGCCACGACCGCCCGCGCCCCGAGCGCTGGTTCACCTTGCTCGGCGTGGACATCCACTGCTGCCTCTCGCCGTCCGGAGCCGGACGCGGCGGCGCTGGATCGGAGTGTTCCTGGCGACGGCGGCGACCGCTCCGGCGCCACTCCTCGTCGAGAGCCTCTCGGCGGGTACGTGGACGCGGGTCGGGTTCGGGTGCAGGTTCGCGACGCTGTCGCGACCCGTTCTGCCGGGGCACGATGGTCACGGTAACCGTTGAGCTCTCAAGCAGGTGACGTGACAGCGATAAGAGATCCTCATCCCCGGCCCCCTTCGCAGGGTTTGCCGCATCCCGGCCCGGCCAACGCCCTGACCGACGTCCCGGGACTGCGCGTCGGCCAGGCCCAGCGCCGCGCGGACGGATGGCTCACCGGCACCACGGTGGTGCTCGCGCCGCCGCAGGGCGCGGTCGGCGGGGTGGACGTCCGTGGCGGCGGTCCGGGCACCCGGGAGACCGACCTGCTCGACCCGCGCAACCTGGTCGAACGGGTGCACGCCCTGGTACTCACCGGTGGCAGTGCCTTCGGCCTGGCGGCCGCGGACGGCGTGATGCGCGGACTGCGCGAACGCGGTGTCGGGCACCCGGTGCCGGGCGGTGCCGCGGGGGAGCTGGTGGTACCGATCGTGCCGGCCGCGGTGATCTTCGATCTGGGTCGCGGCGGCGAGGCGTATCGCCATCCGGACGCCGAGCTCGGCGCCGAGGCGCTCGCGGCGGCCTTCGCCGGCCGACCGGTCGAGCAGGGCGTGGTCGGCGCCGGGACCGGTTGTGTCGCAGGCGGTCTCAAGGGCGGTGTGGGCACGGCCAGCCTGGTACTTCCGGACGGCGCCACGGTCGCCGCGCTGGTGGTGGTGAACTCCTTCGGTTCGACGGTCGACCCGCGCGACGGCACCCTGGCGGCACTGCGGTTCGGCCTGCCCGGTGAGTTCGCCGACGAGGTGGTCCCCGATCCGGGGCCGGGCGGAGTGCCCCGCGGGCACGTGCCGGAGGGCGGTGACCAGAACCCCTCGACGCTGAACACCAGCCTGGCGGTGATCGGAACCGACGTCACCTTGACCAAGGCGCAGTGCGCCAAGCTCGCGGGTCTGGGGCACGACGGACTGGCCCGGGCGATCAACCCGGTGCACACCATGCTCGACGGCGACACCATCTTCGCCCTCGCCACCGGCGAGCGTGCCGCCCCCGATCTGATGTCGTTCCAGGCCGTGCTCGCGGCGGGCGCCGACTGCGTCACCCGCGCCGTCGGCCACGCGATGCTCTCGGCGAACTCGGTGCAGACCCCCTCGGGGGTCTGGCCCGGCTACCGCGACCGGGGCGAGGCCGGTGGCGGGGGCGGTGACGAGGCCGGTGGCGGTGACGAGGCTGGTGGCGGTGACGAGGCTGGTGGCGGTGACGAGGCTGGTGGCGGTGACGAGGCTG
>DAIOVT010000174.1:0-7843 GCA_036758885.1 Kineosporiaceae bacterium | reverse complement strand
ACCCCCGCCACCAGCTAACCGCGAACGTGACAGCTATTTTCGACTGATCACGGGGAGTGGGCATGCGGTTCTGCATGATCACGCTGGGGCAGGCAGGTGTCGAGCGGGTCAGGACGTGTGGCGGTCGGCGTTGGCGTTGATCGCGTCGTGCACGTACTGCGCCAGTCCTTCGCGCTGGGCGTCGTAATGCACGGTGAACCGGGGGTCCGCGACGTACATCGCCGCCAGGTTGCGGTGGAAGTCGTGGCCGAGGTCGTAGTACCGGTCCTCGATGTGCCGGCGGTGCGCCTCGGCGGCGTCCATGGCCACCTCGCTGTCCGCGGCGGCGCCTGACTCCATGGCCGCGATGAAGGCGGCGTTCACGGCGTCCTGCTCGGCCTTGATCGCCTCCCAGTCCGCCTTGGTGTAGGTCGAGGTGCGGGCCTGGCCCTGCTTCCAGGCGTCGGTCTCACCCCAGCGCTGCTCGGCCTCGGCCTGGTAGGACTCCGAGAACTCGTCGCCGAAGAGCTCCTTCATCTCGGCGGTGGTCATCGGTCGGTCGTTCATCACACTCTCCAATGCAGAGTCGATGGCACCGACGAGAGCGTGCATCTCGTCGAGCCGGGTGGAGACCGCCTCGCGCTGGCGGCGTAGATGGGCCTCGACGTCCCCGGGTTCGGCCTGCAGCAGAGCGCGAATCTGCTCCAGCCCGAACTCCAGACGCCGGTAGACCACGATGTTGGCCAGCCGGCCCAGGTCGGACTCGGTGTAGAGCCGGTACCCGGCCGGTGATCGCTCCGAGGGGGTGAGCAGCCCGATCTCGTCGTAGTGGTGCAAGGTGCGCACACTGATGCCGAGCCGTTGGGCGACCTGGCCGACCGTGAGCAACTCGAACGGCTCGGCAGGCCGCCTTGTGGCAGGCTCTTTCCGAAGTGGTTCGTGGTCCATGACGATGAGTCTGCTGGCTCACGTCGGGTGAGGGTCCAGCCCGAACATTCACGGATCGGGGCCGGTCGGTCCCGTGGAGGTGGTCTGCCGATGTCTCGCCAAGAGGCAACCTCAATCATCGCTCTGCCCCTGGACGTCGTTCAGGCGCGGCTGCGCGACGTCGAATCGTGGCCGTTGTTCCTCGACGGTCTGCAGCTGGCCACCAAGACCGCTCATCAGCGGTACCGGTTGGTGGTCCGCAGCGGACGCCTCGTCCGCGAGGTCGAGGCGGCGGTGATCGAGCATCCCCGGGAGCGCCGTTTCACCTGGAAGTCGTTCGAGGGGCCCCGCTACGACGGCGAGATCAAGCTGGCCGAGGTGGACGGCGGCCACACCCGGGTGAAGCTGATGCTGCACACCGACCCGATCGGTCTGCTCGCCGGGTTCGTCGAGATGTTCGGCGCCAGTGGTGAGGACGACCAGGCCCGCACCGACCTGATCCGGCTGGAGTCGCACCTCGGCCCGCAGCAGCCTGCCTCCTGACCCGCCGGGCCGACGGGACCGCTAGACCCGCAGGCCCGCCGCCCGCGGCGCCAGGAAGCCGGCGATCGTCGCCTGCGCCCGGGGGTCGGACTGCACGGTGACGTGACCGCGCCGGGGCAGGATGCGCAGCACGCTGCCCGGAATCAGCTCCGCCGTCCGGCGGAAGTCGGCCGGGCTGTAGAAGTCGTCGCGGCCACCGCCGACGATCAGTGTGCGGGCGCGGATCGCCGGCAGGGTGCTCAGATCGAAGTCGTCCTCGGCGAACAGGGTCACCTCGAGGTCGCTGCGGATCTGCTCGGTGGGCAGCAACAGCCTGCTCAGCGCGCCGCCGATCATCCGCACCGGACGGTCCAGCAGTTCCGCCAGACGGTCCGGCGCCAGAGCGGTCAACGCGGCTGCCGCCGCCTCGTCGGCGTGCCCGTCCCGCAGCGCCACCGCCACCTCGGCCTGCTCCCGGCGGGCCCGCTCGCCGAGCGTGTGGCCGGTGCTCACCAGCACCAGATTGCGGACGGCGTCCGGGTGCTGCGCGGCCAGTTGTTGCGCGATGCTGCCCCCGGTGGAGACACCGAGCACGTCGACCGGCCCGCCGAAGGCCGCCCGGATCGCGTCGGCATGCACCCGGGCCAGCTCGTCCATGGTCAGGTCGGCGGGCATGTCCGGCCAGCGGTTGGTCACCAGTACCCGGCGCCGGGGGAGCAGCCCGCGGACCGGCGCCAGCGAGCCGTGCACCGCAGCGTCCCGGGCGACCCCGGTGCGGATCGACAGCCCGGCCAGCAGGATCAGCGGTTCGCCGGACCCCGCCGCCGCATAGGGGATCCGGCCGAGCATGCCGCGCTCGAGTCGCACCCCGGCACCGTAACCCCGGTCGCTGTGCCCTGCCGTCGCTGGTGACCGGGTTGTCCGGGGCGACCAATAGGCTGCCTCCGTGCTGGTACTCGTCGTCGGGTCCGGAGCCCGAGAACACGCCCTTGTCGCCGCGCTGCTCGCCGACGCCACGGTCGACACCGTGGTGGCGGCCCCGGGCAACCCCGGGATGGGGGTCCGCTGCGAGAGCCTGGACGCCGCCGACCCCGCCGCCGTGGCCGCGCTCGCGTCGTCCCTGGCCGCCGATCTGGTGGTGATCGGCCCGGAGGTGCCGCTGGTCAACGGCGCGGCCGACGCGGTGCGGGCGGCGGGCATCGCCTGCTTCGGCCCCGGCGCCGAGGCCGCCCGGCTGGAGGGCAGCAAGGCCTTCGCCAAGCAGGTGATGGCCGCGGCGGGCGTGCCCACCGCGCTGAGCCGGGTGTGCACCACCACCGAGGAGGTCGCCGCCGCACTCGACGCCTTCGGCGCTCCGCACGTGGTCAAGGACGACGGCCTCGCCGCCGGCAAGGGCGTGATCGTCACCGACGATGCGGACGCCGCGCTCGCGCACGCGCAGCGGTGTCTGACCCGGGCGGGGGGTGAGCCCGGCAGCGTCGTCGTCGAGGAGTACCTGGACGGTCCCGAGGTCTCGCTGTTCGTGCTCTGCGACGGCACCGAGGTGATGCCCCTCGCCCCGGCGCAGGACTTCAAGCGGGTCGGCGACGGCGACACCGGCCCGAACACCGGCGGCATGGGCGCGTACTCGCCGCTGCCCTGGGCGCCGTCCGGGCTGGTCGAGGAGGTGCTCGACCGGGTCGCCCGGCCGGTGGTCGCCGAGATGGCCCGGCGCGGGACGCCGTTCTCCGGGGTGCTCTACTGCGGCCTGGCGCTGACCTCGCGCGGGCTGCGGGTGGTCGAGTTCAACGTGCGGTTCGGCGATCCGGAGACCCAGGCCGTGCTGGCCCGGCTGCGTACCCCGCTGGCCGGCGTGCTGCAGGCCGCCGCGACCGGCACCCTGGCCGACGCACCGCCGCTGCGCTGGAGCGATCAGAGCGTGGTCAACGTGGTGCTCGCCGCGAAGGACTATCCGGCAGGCCCGCGCACCGGCGACGAGATCACCGGCCTGGACGACGCCGAACAGGTGCCCGGGGTGCAGGTGCTGCACGCCGGCACCGCCTCGGTGGAAGGACGCCTGGTCAGCGCCGGTGGCCGGGTGCTGTCGGTGGTGGCCGGCGGAGAGAGCCTGAGCCAGGCCCGGGACCGCGCCTACGCCGGCATCGGCAAGATCCGCCTGGCCGGCTCGCACTATCGCCACGACATAGCCGAAACCGCTGCGGCGCAAGCGGATTCGTCGCCCCGAACGAGCGCCGGGTCATGACCGGCAACCCTGTCGGGGAGGTCGCCGACGCACCCGAGCTGCCCGGCTGGACGCATCACTACTCGGGCAAGGTGCGCGACCTGTACCTCCCGGAGATCACCGCGGACGGCGCCGGTGCGCAGGTTCTGCTGGTCGTCGCCAGCGACCGGATCTCGGCCTACGACCACATCCTCAGCACGCCCATCCCCGACAAGGGTGCGGTGCTCACCGCGCTGACCACGTGGTGGCTGACCCAGCTCGGCGATCTGGTACCTACCCATCTGCTCGATGCGGAAGACGTCGCCGCGGCGTCCGGGGTGCCCGCCGTGCCCGCCCAGGTCGCCGGGCGGGCCATGGTGGTGCGCTCCCTGGAGATGGTGCCGGTCGAGTGCGTCGCCCGCGGCTACCTGGCCGGCTCGGGATTGACCGAGTACCAGGACGGCGGGCAGGTCTGCGGCGTCCGGCTGCCCGCGGGCCTGGTCGAGGCGTCCAGGCTGCCCGAGCCGATCTTCACCCCCGCGGCCAAGGCGCCGCTCGGTGAGCACGACGAGAACATCGACTTCGCCGAGGTCGTCGCCCGGGTCGGGGACGACGTCGCGCAGCAACTGCGCGAGCTGACCCTGCGGCTGTACTCGCGCGCCGAGGCCGTCGCCCGGGAGCGCGGGGTGATCCTGGCCGACACCAAGTTCGAGTTCGGCATCGACTTCGGGCCGGAACCGGCGCCGGGACCCGACGGGAGTTCCGCGCCGTACGAGCTGGTGCTCGGCGACGAGGTGCTCACCCCGGACTCGTCCCGGTTCTGGCCGGCCGAGGAGTGGCAGCCGGGCCGCGTCCAGCCCAGCTTCGACAAACAGTTCGTCCGGGACTGGCTGACCTCACCCGCCTCGGGTTGGGACCGGTACGGCGACGCCCCGCCCCCGCCGCTGCCCGAGGACGTCGTCGAGCGCACCCGCGAGCGGTACCTGGCCGCCTACAAGAGGCTCACCGGCACCGACTGGTCCTGAGGGCCTGCTCCAGTCCGCCTGTTCCTGACCGACTGCTCAGACTGCCGCTCCTGACCGCCTGTCTCTGCGGCGCCGTCCGGCTACGCCTGTTCGGGTGACCCGCGATCGGCCGCATCGGGGGAACTCGTCAAGATCTGGGGCCCATCCGTCGATCCGTCTATCAGGTCTGTTCCGGCCACGCCCGATTCCGGGAACGGGACACCGGTCGACCAGGAGAGGCGGTGAGCATGATCGGGAGTGCCCGCGTTCGCCGGCCACGTCCGTTCGTCCTGGTCGGCGTCGTCATGGTGCTCGCGTTCGCCTTCGCCTTCGCGAATCCCGGTTCGTCGGCGCCCGCGCAGGCGAGCATCGGCATCTTCGACGACGACGGCGGCAAGGCGCTGTTCCCGTCGACGAAGCTGGCGC
This sequence comes from Kineosporiaceae bacterium, assembly GCA_036758885.1. Taxonomy (GTDB): domain Bacteria; phylum Actinomycetota; class Actinomycetes; order Actinomycetales; family Kineosporiaceae; genus DAIOVT01. The sequence continues at coordinate 2,785 of DAIOVT010000174.1, read as the reverse complement.
CCGGCAAGGCCTACTCGCAGTGCCTGCTGGTCACCGCGTCGCCGGAGTCCAGCAGCGATGTCATCGCGCTGAGCGCGGTGGGTGTCAGCGGCTCGCTGGCCGGCAATCTTCAGGTGCGGGTCGAGGCCGGCGCCGGGGGGCGCTACGGCGACTGCTCCGGGTTCTCGGGCAGCTCGATGTTCAACGACACGCTCGGCAAACTGGCCGCTGCCAACGCCACCAAGGGCATCACCGTGCCGGGCTGGAACCTCGACACCGGTGCGGCCAGGGCCTTCCGGATCACCGTCTGGCTGGCCGCGGGGGCCCAGCAGGGCACCACCACCGGCGGACGTTTCGTCTGGGAGTTGCGCGGCGACGGCAACGGCGGCGCGGGCATCGACCCGACGCCGACGCCCACTCGCAGCGGCGGCGGTCCGGGCACCGGGGGGTCCGAGACGACCGGCACCGATTCGGGCGGCTCGGGCGGGCGTCCGACCGACGGCTCCAACGGCGGCTCGACCGGCGGCAGCGGCACCGGGTCCAACGGCAGTGCCGGGCCGTCCCGCTCGGGTGACGTCAACTCGAGCAACGGGTCCGACGGGGACGACGGCGCCGGCGGCAAGCCGACCGGCAACGGGCCGACGGGGGCGCCGTCCATCACGTTGCAGCCGGTGCCGCAGGCGGGCAACGGCGTTGCCCTGGAACGCAACAGCGATCTGCAGATCGGTCTCGACCGGATCGCCTCGATCGTCTCCCGGGCGCAGACCGCGGTAGTCGCCGTGGTGGTCGAACCGCAGTACCCGCTGCTGGCGATCCTGCTGGCGGTGGCGTTCCTGGTGCTGCAGGACGTGATCGACCGTCGTGATCCGAAGTTCGCCGGGGTGGCTCGCCGTAAGGACAACGAAGTGGACTTTCCCGATCGTTTCGGGTCCGGAAGGAAGGCGTAAGCGTGGGTCTGGGGGCATCGCTCCGTTCAGGGCGGGGTATCGAGGTCGCGCCGCTGTCGCACCGCACCGCCGGACTCATGGTGTTCCGGGTGGTCGCCGTCGCGGTGGCACTGCTGCTCGGCCACGTGCACGGCGACACGGTCACGTTCAGCCGCAGTGTGGCCGCCGCCTACCTCGGGGCCGCCGGCGCGCTCGCGCTGCTCATCTACTTGCCGCGAAAGTCGTTGGCGGTCAAGGGTTTCACCTTCACCCTGCTGCTCGACGGGGTGTTTCTGCAGTACCTGCACGAGACCATGGGCCACGGCCCCGCCGTCGATTCGCTGATCGCCGCGCAACTGGCCGCGGTCTCGCTGCTGGCCTCGTTCCGGTCGGGTCTGCAGATGGCCATCTGGCAGTCGCTGCTGATGGTCTTCTTCTACCAGGGTGAGCTCTCCGGGCTCTTCCCCAAGTGGGCCGGGCTGGACGGACTGGACCGCGAACCGACGATCCTCAGCGACCTGGTGCTGCTCTGGCTCGCCACGTTGACCACCTGTGCCGCCGCGGCGATCAACGAGCGGGAACTGCGCCGCCGCCGCTACGACGCCGAGGTACTGGTCGAGTTCGCCTCCGAGCTGCTGACCGACGAACAGCCGGACGACGTCGCCCAGCGCCTGTGCGTCTTCACCGTCGAGGAACTGGCGGCCCAGCGGGCGGTGGTGCTGCAACGTGCCGCCGACGTCGAGGGCAACGTCGAACTCCGTGTGCTGGCCGGCGCCGGGCTGGGCAAGGGGGTTCCGCCGCGCGGTCCGGGCCGGTCGGCGATGCTCGATCTCGCCGACGGTGCCGCCGCCGATGTCCGGGCGTTGCGGTTCGACCCCCGGCTGGATCCGCTGCTCAGCACCTTGTTGCCGGGGGCCCGCCGGGTGGCCGCTCTGCCGCTGCGGATCGGTGGCCCGCGTGGCACCCAGATCTACCTGGTGGTCGAGTTCGGCAAGGCTCGGGTGCGCGGAACCATGGTCGAGCGCCGGATCCTCAGCTCGGCGACCCAGGCCGTGGCCACCGGAGCGATCGCCTACTCCCGCGCCAAGCTGATGCACGACGCCCGTCGCGCCGCGATCACCGACGGCCTGACGGGTCTGGCCAACCGCCGCTACTTCGACGAGCGAATGGCTGCGGCCGAACGCGGTTGGCGTGAGCGCGGCGAGCCGTTCGCGTTGATCCTGATCGACGTCGACTTCTTCAAGAAGGTCAACGACCAGTTCGGGCACCAGGTCGGTGACCAGGTGCTGCGGGTGGTCGCCCGGGTGATCGGCTCGCACGCCGTGGGCTCGGCGCTGCCGGCCCGCTACGGCGGCGAGGAGTTCGCCCTGATGCTGCCCGGCGCCGACGCCACCGCCGCCGCGACCATCGCCGAGCGGATGCGACTCGCGATCCGCGCGCTGGGTGAGCCGGTGCCGGTCTCGGCCAGCTTCGGCGTGGCCGCGGTACCCGAGGACGCCGCCGGCGTCGAGGAGCTGATCCTGGCCTCGGACGCCGCGCTGATCAAGGCCAAGGAGACCGGCCGGGACCGCGTCGTGCTCTCCGACCCGATCGCCAGCGGCAAGATCCTGGGCCGGGCCGCCGCAGCCACCTGATCGCCAACCCCGGCGTGATCATGCACCCCAGCGTGATCATGCAGAACTGCACGCCGGGCCATGCTCATGGCGCCACCGAACCCACCGTGATCATGCAGAAGTGCTTGGTGGTTCGTGCGTTCTGCGCCCCCGAACCGCGGCGTGATCATGCAGAAGTGCACGCCGAGCCGGGTGCGCTGCGTCCCCGAACTCCACCGTGATCAGTCGAAAATAGCTGTCACGTTCGCGGTTAGCTGGTGGCGGGGG
>DAIOVT010000173.1:0-7854 GCA_036758885.1 Kineosporiaceae bacterium | reverse complement strand
GCGTGGGTCTTCAGCCGATGGTGCCGGCGGCACAGCGCCACGAGATTGGCCTCGCTGGTCGCACCACCATCGCCATGCGCAACGACATGGTCCAGATCGCAGGCCTCGGCCGGCCGGGGGCAGCCGGGGAACCGGCAGGTGCCGTCGCGGGCGACCACCAGCGCCCGCAGCGCCGGCGATGGCGTGTAGCCGGGGTCGTGGGCCGCGCGGCCGACACCAAGAATCGATCCGGACGTCACACTGCCCGGCCGGTCGTCCTGAATCAGGCATCGCCAGACGGCTCGCCGTCCGTGATCGTTCAGCAGGCTCGCGAGGGCGCGGGCCGGCACGGGACCATGACCGCTGACGTCGATCAGACCATGATCGGTGGGTGGTGGCTGCCCGGCCCAAAGTGCCTGCAGGGCAGATAGAGGCACCGTCACGTTGATCGACACAGATGGACGGGCGCGGCCGGCTCCTGTTGCCCTGTTCATGGGCTCCGTTGTGGCGTCGATCCTGGGCCGGGCCGCGAACTCTGCCGCCGACTCGTCTGGATCACTCCGGACGTCAGGGCCGAACAACGGCTCTCCGCGAGCCTGGTCCAGAACCAACCGGCGCAACAGGGTGGCCGCCACGATCTCTCGATCACAGGAATCACCGGGGCCGCTGCCGGGTGCGGCCTGACGGGCCATCTCGCTCAGGGCAGCGTGCAACTCGGCGACCCGGGCGAACCCGCCGACGTAGGTGAGCGCGGCCTGGCCGTAGCCCAGTTGCCGGGTGGTGACCCGGTCGGCCGCCCGCGCGATGTCGTCGAGCTTGCTCTGGTAGCCGGCCGGATCGGCCTGTGCGACAAGGCGCTCCAGGCGCCGTCGCAGCGCGGTCTCGCCGACCGTCTCGGCGTAGGGCAGGGCCCGTGTCGTGACCCAGTCCCGGCCCGCCACATCGAGGTGCTCGACCACCGCAGCGATCAACCTGGCGCGCACCGTACCGACCTCCCCGGCGACCAGCGCCCGGTGCAAGGCCGGGTGCTGTTCCGGCCAGCTGGTGATCATCTCGACCCGGGACCGGACGACGACATAGCGGGCGTTGGCGACCGCGGCGACCTCGGCCGCAGCCACGTCCAGGGCGCGATCGTGACGGTCGGTCGTCGGTGCGGACGCTATGTAGTCCGCGTTCCAGGTGTCGTGCTCATCGTGATCAGCCGCGGTCAGTGGCAGCACCCGAGATGCGTACCGGTCGGCAAGTTCGCGGGTCAGCCGTGCCTGGGCCAGCTCGGCGAACGCCACCACCCGCCGTGTCGCGGCCGCGGCCGCTACCAGTTCGGCGTCAGGCACTGCCCAGGGCCGGTCCTGCAGCAAGGCCAGCGCGGCGGTCAGTTCGAGACTCGCCTCGCCGTGCGTGCACGCCGTCCGGTCCTCGGGAACGGACTGGTATGCAACGGATTTCGCGCCGGTTCCGAACCACTGCCGGCTGACCGTCCGGGCCAGACGGTCATGCACGGCTTTCGGATCCCGGTCCGTCGTGAGCAATGGGCTGCGCCCGTCACCGGTCGAGTCACGCACCCAGCCCCGCAGGTCGTTCCCGGCGGCCAGCCGCTGATTCTCTTCTCGCAGAAGGGAGATCAGCTCACCGGCTTGCCCGAGCTCCGCCTGCAGCGCCGCGATCTGCGCGTCGAGGCGCGCGATCTCGGCGCTCCCATCGTGCAGCAGATCAGCTACGAACATGTTCGAACTCTATTCGAAAAGAAGTTCGATTACAAGTTGAAATCCCTTGTCCGACAAGCTATTTGGACGTCGATTCATCGGCATGGCACCCCTGACCTCAGGGCTGGGTCAAGGGTGCGATGACGGTCGGGGCGGGGGCGTAGGAGCTCCAGATGCCATCCGCTGCGGATGTCGTCTGTTGATAACCATGAGCTGGTTCCGCGGGTGGGTCCAGCTTCGGGGGAGTCGCGCCGTCGGGAGCGTCATGATCCGGCTCGTCCTGCGAGGAGAGGGCCGTTGACGCCAGTGCCGGCGAGACGTCCTCCGGTTCGGGGATCGGTCGCAACTGCGGCACCGGGGCGCTCCACGTCCGCAAATGTTGTACGACGTCCTCGAAGAACGTGTCCACTGCGGCAATCACCGAGTCGATGAAGGACCCACGGCCTCGGCCGCGTTTCGGCCCAAGGGTGGTTGTCTGAGTGATCCGGAAACTACGGAGTTCTTTCGCCGGATCACGGATCAGCATATTCGGGTCGGCCCGAACTGCTGAAAGCAACTCGGCGGTCCCGGGCCCGCGCTGGTGCAGTGCGAAGGACTCCAGTCGGAGGGTCTCGGGTGCCTGTTCGAGTTGGCGAAGCAGCCATCCCACTCGAGTGCGTGCTCGCCCTTGTGGCGGTGCGTCAATGTCGCAGGTGCATCGGATCTGTCCGGTTCGCAGATCGGCCGTGATCGCGATGGTGGACGCCGCGCCAGGGATTCGCACGCCCCCGGTAAGGGTTCCTTCGGTGGACAGTGATTGGATCAGCGATGTCTGGCGCAGGGTCGGGTCTGCCTGCTCTTTGCGGGTAAGGGCGGGCTGCACATCCGCACCGAGGCGTTGCCCCAGGCGCAAGCCCACATACCGAATCAGTGCGTCGAATCGTGAGGTGACGTCCTGAATCCCCCTGTCGCCTGGTCGTAGGGTTCCGGCGCTGACCGCCTCCCGGATCGGTACCCATGAGCCGCCCATGTCCTCGAAGGACAGGGCCCCTGAGCGTGGGTGTTCGAGATAGCGGATCAGTTCGCCCAGGATCCATGCCTGGTCCGGGTCGGCGACGCCCCGAAACTCCTTTTGCATCACGGCCTCTGCCAGGACCTCGACCCAGGGCAGATGGTGCAGTGTCACCTTGCGCATCTTTCGGCGATCAACCGAGGTCGGGTGTTGGCCACGAACTGCGGGCACCTCGTTGGAGATCGTGATCAGGGCATCAAAGCCCTGTTCCCGGGCGATGTCCAAGTAGGCCCCGAGTTGGTCAGCGGCCAAGGTGTTCGTCCCAGTCTTGACCTCAACAAGTGCAGTCCATGTTCGTTGACCACGCGAGACCCGGATCAGTCCGTCCGGATACAACTTCTTGTCACCGAGCATGAACGGGACCTCTATGTAGGTCTCCACAAAGCCGGCGGGAGCTCCGAGAGGCGACAGTGTCGCGCGGCCGAACTCCTTGACTGCCGACAGAACTGCCAGGAGAGCCGAGGTCGCCCGCCGTTCTTGCTCCTCGGCACCATTGATGCCAGAGGTCGGGATCAAGCGGGCCGCGTGCCAGGATTCCTCACTCAATGGAAACCCTCCGAAGTCGATTGAATGAGTAAACGCTACCGACTCTTGGAGTGACTAGGCGTGTGATGGAGTTGCAGCCGCCCACCCCGTCTCGTCCGTTGCCTGATGAATGCACCGCCAAAATGTGTCGATCGACGGTCGTATAGGTCTGATTCGCCTCTGTTGCAACGGGATTGGGCGGTGTCAGCGGCGAGTGGCGCGATCAGTGGACTCGCTACGTCGAACGATGCTCGCCGTCCGTGCACTTGTGCATGATCACGAGGGGTCGAGTTGTTCGGCGAAGAAGGCCAGCACGGCGTCGACGGCGGTCTGGCTGCGCTGCAGGGTGAGGGTGGAGTGGCCCTTGCCGGGCAGGTCGACCCTGATGAAGGCGTCACCGAGTTCGGCGTCCAAGGTGTCGAAGCGCGCACCCGTGGCCGGGTCCGAGGCGTACTGCACGCCGAGCACCCGGCACCCCTCGTCGGTCCGCCGGCGTACCGCGGCCAGATCGGCGGGGGAGAGGCCGAGGTCGGCGCGCCGTCGCGCGGTGATCGGGAACGGCAGCGACGGTTGTGCCACAACCGGAGCCGCCACCGCGGGGTCGACCGCCATGGCCAGCGCGAAGCCGCCGGTGAAACACATGCCCAGCGCACCGACGCCGCGGCCGCCGAACTCGGCGTGCAGCGAACGCGCCAGTGCGCGCAGCCAGATCGCGACCGGTGACGTGCGGCCGGTGCGGAAGGCGATGATCTCCCGGCTGATGCAGATGCGTGGCACGGTCCTGGCCAACGCGGGCAACCCCATCGGGGCCTCGGGAACCCCGAACAGCTGCGGCAGCACCACGGTGTGCCCGGCCTCGACCACTTCCTCGCCGAACTCGACCACCTCGGGAATGATCCCGGGCATCTCATGGATGACGATCACCGGTGACCCTTCTCCGCGCCGCCAGGTCGGGTGCGTGCTCTGTTCGTGGGTGAAGGTGTCGGGGGTCCAGTCGGCCAGGGTCGCCATGTCTTCATCATGCAACCGTGAGGGTTGCGGGCGGGGCCGATGAGCGCGTCGAATGACGGTGGGCCGAACCCGTGCGAGAAACCGCCCGGCAAAGACGTCGGAGGAGACGAGATGACAGTCGAAGCCGAAACCCCCGCAGTGCCGTCCTACGCCTCGGGGGTCTCCTCGGTGCCCCTGCTCGGGCAGACCATCGGCGACAACTTCGACGTCACGGTCGCCGCGCACCCCGACCGGGACGCGTTGATCGAGGTGGCCGGCGGGCGCCGCTGGACCTATCGCGAGTTCCGCCGGGACGTCGACGCGCTCGCCTTGGGACTGCTCGCGCAGGGCGTGGTCAAGGGCGACCGGGTCGGCATCTGGGCGCCGAACCTGCCGGAGTGGGCGATGCTGCAGTACGCCACCGCCAAGCTCGGCGCGATCCTGGTGAACATCAACCCGGCCTATCGCACCCACGAACTCGCCTTCGTGCTGCGCCAGTCGGGGGTCTCGACGCTGGTAGCGGCGCCGTCCTTCAAGACCTCCGACTACGCCGCGATGATCGCCGAGGTGCGCGAGGACTGTCCCGAACTGCAACACGTCGTGCTCACCGGCTCGGCCGAATGGCAGGCACTGCTGGACGCCGGTGGCGCCGGCGATCCGGAAGCGCTGCGGCAGCGTCAGCTCGAGTTCTCCGCCGACGATCCGATCAACATCCAATACACCTCCGGCACAACGGGTTTCCCCAAAGGGGCCACCCTGAGCCACCACAGCATCCTGAACAACGGCTACTTCGTCGGCGAACTGTGCGGATACACCGAGCAGGACCGGGTCTGCATCCCGGTGCCGCTCTACCACTGCTTCGGCATGGTGATGGGCAACCTCGCCTGCACCTCCCACGGTGCCGCAATGGTCTATCCCGCAGCGGGTTTCGACCCGGCGGCGACCCTGGCGGCAGTCGCCCGGGAGCGCTGCACGTCGCTGTACGGGGTGCCGACGATGTTCATCGCCGAGCTCAACCACCCCGACATCGACAACACCGACCTGTCGAGTCTGCGCACCGGGATCATGGCCGGTTCGCCGTGCCCGGTCGAGGTGATGCAGAAGGTGATCGACAAGATGGGCATGACCGAGGTGACCATCTGTTACGGCATGACCGAGACCTCGCCGGTTTCCACCCAGACCCGGCGCGACGACTCCGTCGACCTGCGGGTCTCCTCGGTCGGCCGGGTGCATCCCCACCTCGAGGTCAAGGTGGTCGACCCGGCCACCGGGCTGACCGTGCCGCGTGGTGAACCGGGGGAGTTCTGCACCCGCGGCTACTCGGTGATGCTCGGGTACTGGAACGAGGCCGAGAAGACCGCCGAGGTGATCGACCCGGCGCGCTGGATGCACACCGGCGATCTGGCGGTGATGGACGACGCCGGTTATCTGAACATCACCGGACGCATCAAGGACATGATCATCCGAGGTGGCGAGAACGTGTATCCGCGCGAGATCGAGGAGTTTCTCTACACCCATCCCGATGTCGTCGACGCGCAGGTGGTCGGTGTTCCGGACGCGAAATATGGCGAGGAACTCTGCGTCTGGGTCATCCTGCGCGACGGCGCCGAGAAACTCACCGCCGAGGCGCTGCGCGAATTCGCCGCCGGACGTCTCGCGCACTACAAGATTCCCCGATACGTGGTCGTCGTCGACGAATTCCCGATGACCGTCACCGGTAAGGTGCGCAAGATCGAGATGCGGACGGCCTCGGTGGGAATGCTCGGCCTCGAGGACGCCGACTCCATCCGCACCGCCTGAGCTCGTGGGGTGATTCGCCCGCAATGAGGTGATCTCGGTGGTTTCGTCTAGACTCCTCCGGCGGAGGGGGCTGATATGTCTGCGACTCGACCGTCCGCGCCGTCGTTGCCTCGGGGTGACGTGAACACCAATCCCACCGGAATCTCGTTCTGGGCGCTCGTCGCCGAGGATTTCCGCACCAACGACAGATCCCTCGGATCACAGGGATTCTGGGCATTGTTCTGGCACCGCTTCGGCAACTGGCGAATGTCGGTGCGGCCGCGGGCCGCCCGCATTCCGTTGACGGTGCTCTACCGGCTGATGTTCAAGATCTGTGAACTGCTCGGCGGTATCAAACTCTCGTACAACTGCCCGGTCGGACGGCGCGTCAAACTCGACCACGCCGGCGGCGGCATGGTGCTCGGCGCCCGCTCGATCGGCTCCGACGTGCTGGTGCATCCGAACGCCACGCTCGGCATCGCCTCGGCCCGGGATCCGGACGCCAAGCCGACCATCGCCGACGGCGTCGAGATCGGGACGGAGCGGTGATCGTGGGAGACGTCGCCGTCGGATCGAGGGCGGTCGTCGGCGCGAACGCGGTGGTGACCAGCGACGTCGCCGCCGATGCGGTGGTGGGCGGTGTGCCGGCGAAGGTGATCGGTACGACCTCTGCGCCGCCGTCCGGGCCCGCACGCCGCGACCAGCGACCGTAGGAGTTCTCATGCGCATCATCACCCAGTCCACCGTCGGCGGTCCCGAGGTGCTGCACGTCGCGCAGGCGCCGGTGCCGGAGCCCCGGCCCGGCGAGGTGCTGATCAAGATCGAGGCGATCGGTCTCAACCCGGTCGACGCCGCCGTCCGTTCCGGAGCCTTCCCGCTGCTCGGCGACCCCCCGTTCGTGCTCGGCTGGGACGTCGCCGGCACGGTCGAGGCGGCCGCCGTCCCGGTGGGCGAGTCGGCGCAGGCCAGCCCGTTCCAGGTCGGCGACCAGGTGTTCGGGCTGGTGCGCTTCCCGGCGGCCGGCAACACCTACGCCGAGTACGTGAACGCCGTCACCGGCGAACTCGCCCCGATCCCCGAGCAGATCGACCCGGTGCACGCGGCCGCACTGCCGCTGGCCGGCCTGACCGCCTGGCAGGCGCTGGTCGACGCGGCCCGGGTGAGCTCCGGGCAGCGGGTGCTGGTGCACGGCGCGGGCGGCGGCGTCGGCCACCTCGCGGTGCAGATCGCGGTGGCGCTGGGCGCCGAGGTGGTCGCCACCGCGAGCGCGGCCAAGGCCGGTCCGGTCAAGCAGATGGGTGCCAGCACCGTCATCGACTACCGGTCCGGCGACCTGGCCGGCCTGCTGCGCGAACAGGCGGGCCGGGTGAACGCCGTCCTCGACGCGGTGGGCGGTGATGCCGCCGAGGCGTCGCTCGAGGTGCTGGTGCCCGGCGGCGTGCTGGTCACGCTGACCCGCGGCCACGACGCCGCGCTGCGCGAGCTGGTCGAGAACTCCGGACGGCGCTTCGAGGCGGTCTCGGTGCGTCCCAGCGGCAACGACCTCGCCGAACTGTCCGCGCTGGTGTCGGCGGGCACCCTGCACGTGCAGGTCGAGCAGATCTTCGGCTTCGACGACGTCGTCCGTGCGCACCAGCTGCTCGACGCCAGTTCCGGCCGTGGCACCGGCCGGGGGATCGCCGGAAAGCTCGTGCTGGCACCCTGACCGAACGCGTCGCCCCTCCGGCACTATGGGCCGGTGTCCGGGAGTTGCCGGGCGCCGTCCGGACCCAGGGAGAGCGATGAGTTTCGACGTGACCGAGCTGCGGTCCCACTTCCCGTCGTTGG
>DAIOVT010000172.1:0-7854 GCA_036758885.1 Kineosporiaceae bacterium | reverse complement strand
CCGGTCGTGGATGCCCGCCCGGAAGTCGTGCGCGTCGCGGATCATCGGCGAGCGCGAGGTGCGCGAGATCGCCGTCTCGACCTCCATCTCGACGCTCGCCAGCGTGCCCTGGACGATCTCGACGATGATCGGGTCGGGTGCGGAACCGGTTGCGGTGAGCCGGTTCCCGTGCTCGTACGCGGTCGGCAGGCCGGCCGGATTGACCGGCTGTGCGTGCAGGATCGCCTCGAGCTCGGACGGCGAGAGGTTCGATCCGGTGGGAGCGGGAACCGTCGTGTCGGCGGTCATCTGCTCAGCCCTCCTGCTGGTCGCGGGTGATGACGAGGTTGCCGTAGGCGTCCACCCGAACGGTGAAGCCGGGGTGCACCGGCACGGTCGAGCCGAACTCCTCGATGATCGCCGGTCCGGTGATCACGTCACCGGCCCGGAGCTCCGGCCGCCAGTACAGCCCGGTGGAGAGATAGCCGTCAGCCGCGTCGAAGCACACCTGGCGGGTGCCGCCCAGCGCCCGCGTGTCGACCCCGATAATCGCGGGATCCTTTGTGGCGGAGGCGATCTCGCGCAGCTCAGGGCGCACGATCGGGCCGACACCGGTGACCCGCAGATTGACCCACTCCACCGGCTGCCGGGCGTCGTCGCGGAAGTCGTAGCCGTAGAGCTGGTGATGAGCCTCGTGGAAGCGTTCGGCCACCTGCTGTGCCCAGTCGGCGTCGATCGGCCCCTCACCCGCAGGCACCCGCACCTCGTAGGCCTGCCCCACGTAGCGCAGGTCGGCGGTGCGCAGATAGACGTGCTCGGCGCGGGAGAACCCTTCGGCGTCAAGTGCTTTGGCGGCGAGGTCGGTCAGACCGGTGATCAGCCCGTCGACCGTGGCCAGGTCGAGGGTGCCGTGCTCGGCGACGTAGGTCTGCACGTAGTCGTTCTTCACGTCGACCGTGAGCAGACCGAAGGCACTGACGTTGCCCGGGTTCAGCGGCACCACCACTCCGGCCAGGTCGAGAATGTCGACCAGCCGGCAGGCGAGCAGTGAACCGGAGCCACCGAACGTGGTGAGCATGAAGTCGCGGACGTCCAGGCCGCGTTTCACCGAGACCTGCCGCAGCGCGTTGGCCTGGTTCCAGGCCGAGATCTCCAGGATCCCGGTGGCGCAACGCTCGAAGTCCAGCCCGAGATCGGTTGCCAGCCGGGCGATCCCGGCGCGGGCGGCCTCGACGTCCAACGGGATCTCACCGCCGAGCAGGTGCGGCGGGATCCTGCCGAGGGTGACGTGCGCGTCGGTGATGGTCGCCGCGGTGCCGCCCTTGCCGTAACACAGCGGGCCGGGGTCGGCACCGGCCGAGTGCGGACCGACCTTCAGCGAGCCCTCCGGCGAGACCCAGGCGATCGACCCGCCGCCGGCGCCGACGGTGACCACGTCGATCATCGGGATCTTGCTCGGGTAGGCACCGACCGAGCCCTCGGTGGTCAGCGTCGGCTCGCCGTCCAGCACGACCGAGACGTCGGTCGAGGTGCCGCCGCCGTCGCAGGTGAGCACCTTGTCGAAGCCGGCCTTCCGGGCGATCATCGCCGCGCCGAGCGCGCCGGCCGCAGGGCCGGAGAGCACGGTGGTGATCGGCTGGTGCACCACCTCGTCGGCGCTGAGCACACCTCCGTTGGACTTCATCACGTAGAACGGGATGGGGCGACCGCCGGTGAAACCGTCGAGCCGGGAATGGATGTTGGTGACGTACCGGCTGACGTTCGGCTTCACCGCCGCGTCGACCAGCGTGGTCATCGAACGCTCGTACTCGCGGTACTCGCGCAGTACCTCGCTGCTGATCGAGACCACCGCGTCCGGGTGCTCCTCGCGCAGCACCTCGCGCATCGCCCGCTCGTGGCTGTCGTCGGCGTAGGAGTGCAGGAAGCAGACACCGATCGTGGTGATGCCCTTGGCCTTGAAGAACCGGGCGGCGGCGACCGCGCCGTCCCGGTCGAAGGGACGCATCTCGGCCCCGGTGGCATCGAGCCGGCCACCGACGGTGCGCACCATGTCGGCCGGCACGATGCGGTCGGGCTTGACCCAGAAGTAGGAGTTGCCGTAGCCGTCGGGCACCGCCTGGCGGGCGATCTCGAGCATGAACTCGTAGCCCTCGGTGGTGATGAACCCGAGTGCCTCGACCTTGCCCTCGAGCAGTTTGTTGGTGGCCACCGTGGTGCCGTGACAGACCGCGGTGATCGCGCTGCCGTCGGAACTGTCCAGACCGAGCAGGCCGAGCATCTTCTCGATGCCGGCGATGAACCCGTCGGCCGGGTTGGCCGGGGTGCTCGGTGTCTTGGTGGTCACCAGCTCGCCGCTGACCTCGTCGATCGCGACGATGTCGGTGAACGTTCCGCCGGTATCGATACCGATCCTGATCCGCCGGGAGGACTCGCCCTGGGTCTGCGCCATGGCGTTCATCAAACCCGCTGACCTGGGACGCGGCGTTGGCAATCTTCGCCAAAGAGCGCCCGCCGGATCGGTCGGCTTCGGGGCTGCTCCCCGGGGTGCGCGCAGTTGCGTGCAGTTCTGCATGATCACGGCAGGGAGGGAGGTGGTGTGGTGCTGACGCTTGCAACGCCAGGCGTGCAGTTCTGCATGATCACCACGGGCTGACATTGCTTTGACGTCACTATGATGTCACTCTGACGTCATGGACGTTTCCGGATACGTGGAGCAGCTGCAACGACAGCTGCTCACCGCCGGTGCGGGCAGCGCCGAGACCGAGGAGATCGCCGCCCGGCTGGCGACCGCACTCGACGCTGCCGCCCGGCTGGCGATTCTCGAGGCCCTCTCGGACGCCGCGGGTGAGATCTCCCGCTCGCTGGCACCCGGATCGGTCGACGTGCGGCTGCGTGGCCGCGAGGTGGAGTTCGTGGTCTCCCCGGCCGTCGGGCCACGGGACGGCGGCCCGGACGGCGCCGACACCGCGACCGAGCCGGCCGCAGCGACGGCAGCAACGGCAGCCGAGGAGAACGAGGACTCGGCGACCGCACGCATCACGCTGCGGCTGCCGGAGTCGCTCAAGACCAGGGCGGAGGCCGCCGCCGGATCGCAGGGCATCTCACTGAACACCTGGCTGGTCCGCACCGTCGCCGTCGCGCTCGAGCCGGCCCGTACCGCCTCACGCAGCCACGGCTCGTCCTTCACGGGGTGGTTGCGATGACCGAGCTCCCGATGACGTACCCGGCGCGGTTCCCGGTGCACGGCCCCGGCGCCGTCGTGCGGGTCGAACTGCACTACGGCAGCGTCGACGTCGTCGCCGGCCCGCGCGAGGACATCGCGGTCACCGTGACCCCGAGCAACCCGGGCCGCTCCGGGGACAGCTCCGCCGCGGCATCCGTGCGGATCGAACAGCTGGGCGACGTCGTGGTGGTCAAGGGCCCGACGCGGGCCGGACGGTTCGGTCTGGGCATCTTCGTCGGCAAGGCCGATTCGGTCGACGTGCTGGTCGAGGTGCCCGAGCACAGCGACGTGAACGTCGAGGTCAAGTACGGCACGCTGCGGCTGACCGGCCCGCTGGGCGCCGTCCGGGTGACCTTGCCCTACGGCGACACCAGCCTGGAGGCCGCCGATCGGCTCGACCTCAAGGGCGGCCACGGCGACTGCCAGATCGGCCGGGTGATCGGCGACGCGACGGTCGCCTTCTCCAGCGGTACGGCGCGCATCGGTCACGTCGGCGGCGGACTGCAGCTCAAGGGCACCCACGGCGACAGCTCGGTGCGCAGCCTGGCCGGTCCGTCCCGGTTGGAGACGTCCAGCGGATCGATCGAGATCGGCAGCAGCACCGCGACCGCCGCGGTTCGCTCCGCCTACGGCTCGGTGCGGGTGCACGACGCCGTGCACGGAGCGATCCAGGTCGACGCCTCCTACGGGGACATCGAGATCGCCGTCCGGCCCGGCACCGCGGTCTGGCTGGACGCGAACTCGGAGCACGGCACGGTGCGCACCGATCTCGCTTCCGACTCCGGCCCGGTCGAGGATGAGCACAGCCTCGAACTGCGTCTGCGGACCGGCTACGGCGCCATCTCGTTGCGCCGCTCGATGCCGTCGCCGGACATCGACGCCGGCTCACCGCCACCGTCCCCCGACTCGAGGACATGACCATGTCCAGCGCCATCGAACTCCGGGAACTGCGCAAATCCTTCGGCGGCACAACGGTTCTCGCCGGTCTCGACCTCGACGTCGCCCCGGCCGGGGTGTTCGCCCTGCTCGGCCCGAACGGGGCCGGCAAGACCACGACGGTGCAGATTCTCTCGACCTTGCTGCGCCCCGACTCCGGGACGGCGCGGGTCGGCGGCCACGACGTGGAACGCGACCCCGCCGCCGTGCGCGCACTGATCGGCGTCACCGGTCAGTTCTCCGCGGTCGACGGCCTGCTCACCGGCGAGGAGAACCTGCGGCTGATGGCCGACCTGCGTCATCTCGGCCGCCACGAGGGTGCCCGCCGCTGCGCGGAACTGCTCGAACGGTTCGACCTGACCGGGGCCGCAGGCAAGCCGCTGTCCACCTATTCGGGCGGCATGCGGCGCCGGCTCGATCTGGCGATGACGTTGGTCTCGCGGCCGCAGATCGTCTTCCTCGACGAGCCCACCACCGGGCTGGACCCGCGCAGCCGGGTCGAGACCTGGGCCGCCGTCCGCGAACTGGTGACCACGGGCACCACCGTGCTGCTGACCACCCAGCAACTCGAGGAGGCCGACCAGCTCGCCGACCGGATCGCGGTGCTCGATCAGGGACGCATCGTCGCCGACGGCACCGCCGCCGAGCTGAAACGTCTGGTCACCGGCGGGCGGATCCACCTGGAGTTCGGCGACGAGGCCGCCTTCGGCGCCGCCGCCGCGGTACTTCCGGACGCCACCGGCGACGCCGCGGAACTCGCCCTGGACGTACCCAGCGACGGCGGGTTCGACTCGCTTCGCCGGGTGATGGACCGGCTCGACGCGGGCGGGGTCGAGGCGCGCTCGCTGACCATCCACACCCCCGACCTGGACGACGTCTTCTTCGCCCTCACCTAGCGAACGCCGTCCTCGGCCGGTCCCCGAACCGCCGGTCCCCGTAGGGAGAACACGCGATGAGCACGTTCAGGTACGCGGTCGACGACGCGGTCGCCAGCTCAGTGCCCAACTCAGTGCACAACGCGGTGACCGACGCGGTGACCGACGCGGTGACCATGGTGCGGCGCAGTCTGCTGCACGCCGTGCGCTACCCGGTGATCGCCTACCTGATCGCCACACCGGTGATCTTCCTGCTGCTGTTCACCTATGTCTTCGGCACCACCCTGGGCGCGGGCATCGGTGGTTCCGGACGCGCGGCGTACCTGCAGTACGTGGTGCCCGGGGTGCTGCTGCTGACCGTGGTCGGCGGGGTCAGCGGCTCGGCGATCTCGGTCTCCAAGGACCTCACCGAGGGCATCGTCGCCAGGTTCCGCACGATGAACATCTCCCGGTCCGCGGTGCTGCTCGGGCACGTGATCGGCAACCTGGTGCAACAGGTCCTGGCCTTGCTGGTGGTGCTCGGCGTGGCGCTGCTGATGGGCTTCCGCGCGGCGTCCGGGGTGGGCGGCTGGCTGGCCGCGGCCGGATTGCTGCTGCTGATCGGCCTGGCGCTGGCCTGGCTCGGAGCCGCGATGGGCGTCTTCGCCCGGGGTGTGGAGAGCGCCAGCAACCTGCCGATGCCGTTGATGCTGTTGCCCTTCCTGGGCAGCGGCTTCGTACCGTCCAACTCGATGCCGGGGTGGCTGCAGGGCTTCGCCGAGTACCAGCCGTTCACCGCTTTCATCGAGGCCCTGCGGGCCCTGCTCGCCGGCACCGACCCGGGCCGCGACCTGTGGCTCAGCCTGCTCTGGGCGGCGGTGATCGGGGCGGCCGGCTGGCTGATCGCCCGGGTGCTCTACGAGCGCAGATCCCTTCGCTGAGTGCGCCTTTCGGTCCATCAGTGCCGAAGCACGTGAGCGGAGTAGATCTTCACCGGGCGCTTCGGCGGCCCGTCACCATCGGTGTCGGCGATGCCCGCGGCCACGATCCTGTCGAAGACCTTCATGCCCTTCACGACATGGCCGATCACCGAGTAGTTGGGCGAGATGTTCGCGAAGGAGTGGACGACGAAGAACTCGCTGCCGTTGGTCCCCGGACCCTGATTGCCGTAGGCGACGGTGCCCCGCGGGTACGTCTGCGTGCCGCCCACCTCGTCGGGGAACTTGTAGCCGGGGCCGCCCTCCTCCTGGCGATAGATGTCGCCGCACTGCAGCACCCCGAGCCGTGAGGTGTCGGTGAGCCGGAAGCACTGGGAGTTGTCGTAGAAGTCGCTCTTGATCAGGTGGATGAAGTTGTGCACGCCGCAGGGCGCGCTCGCCCGTTCCAGCCGGATCACGAAGCTGCCGAAGTTCGTCGCGAACACGACGTCCTGAGTGCCCTTGGTGGAGGCCTTCGGCGAAGGCAGCCGCACCGGCTTGGCCGCCGGGTTCTCAGGGGTCGGGGTGAACTCACAACGCACCTTGCCCCAGCCGGCCTCGGGATGCCCTGACATATTGACCGCTGATCGGTCGGCTGCGAGAGCCGGAACGGCACCTGCGGCACCGGCGACGAGTGCGCCGGCAAGCAGCGCGGAACCGAGCGCACGAGACATGGCGCGAACCACAGAAGTGGACATATCGGCAGGTTAGTGAGCTTTGTCATGAATCGTAAGAGGTCCGGCATGCCGGGACCGACGCCGCCGCAAGCGGTCACAACTCGGCCTGATACCGCCCGGGAGTCTGGCCGACGACGGCGGTGAACGCGTCGATGAAGCTCGACGGATTCGACCAGCCGCACTCCATCGCGGTGTCGGTGACGCTGCGGCCGTCGGCGAGATGCACCAGGGCGTGATGCACCCGCAGCACCGTGCGCCAGCGGTGGAAGCTCATACCCAGTTCGGTGTGGAACAACCGGCTGAGGGTGCGCTCGCTCGACCCGGCGCTGCGCGCCAGCTCGGCCAGGGTCGCCGGCCGGCCCGGATCCGCGTGCAGCAGATCCATGACCGCCCGCAGCCGGTCGTCGCGGGAGGACGGCAGGTGCAAGGACCGCTCGGGGGTGGCCACGAGTTCGTCGAGGACCACGGCAATCAGCCGGTCGGCGGCACCGGGACGGAACTGCTCGCGATCGGTCAGCGCCAAAAACGCTTCGCGCAGTAGCGCAGTCACCGGGAAGACGCACGGCAGTGCCTCGAGCTCGCCGCACAGGTCGATCGGTATCGACAGGATGCGTACGTCGGTTCGGCCGTAGAAGCGGTGCGAGTGCGTGAACCCCGGTGGCGTCCAGGTGACCCGGCTGGCCGGGGCCACCCAGGTACCCGACTCGGTTGTCGTGGCCGTCGCCCCGGTGGCCGCATAGACCAACTGCCCCTCGACATGCGTATGCGCATCGAGCTGGAACCCGTGCGGCAGCCAGCCGCCGCCACGTGGCACGAGCGGCGGCTGCTCGTAGCTTGCCCCGGCGGGCAAGGTCGTCGAGGAAGTCCAGCTCAGGAGAGTGGCTTGGCGGGTTTCCGGCATCGATGGTCAGCTTACCGGTGTTGCACGCAACGAATCCGGTGAAGGATCACGTGTGTAAAGGCACACGAACGAGGCGGGGGTTGAGAACTCGATGGGAATCACAGCGCGTCTGGCCGATCTGGCCGGGGCGGCCATGTTCACCGGCGCCGAGGTGGCCGAGGTACAACGGCTGGAAGACCTGTTCCACCTGGTCACTCTCGAATCGCCAGGGTTCGCCTCGGCGACGCCGGCGCCGGGTTCGAAAGTGCAGATCCGCACCGCCCCAGGCTCGCTCACCATGCGCACCTACACCCCGATGAACTGGGAC
>DAIOVT010000171.1:0-7870 GCA_036758885.1 Kineosporiaceae bacterium | reverse complement strand
CGCGGGACTGACCCCGGTACTCGAGACCCGCGACGGGGCGACCACCGGATCTGTTGCCTGGACGACGCCGAGCGGTCATCGGGTCACGGTGCCGGGGGATCACGTGCGCATCGAACCGATCCCGGCCCAGCCCCCGCCGTTCTGAGGTCCGCTACCGTCCGGGAATGGGTTTCACGCGCGCCGAACTGGAGTCCTACCGCGACGCCTCCGTGCCGAGCCTGGTCGGCCCCGGTCTGAAGTTGCTGTTCGTCGGGATCAACCCGGGGCTGTGGACGGCGGCGACGCAGACCCCGTTCGCCCACCCCGGCAATCGGTTCTACCCGGCACTGCTCAAGGCCGGGATCATCGACCGGGTGATCGACCCCGCCGCGGGGATGACCGACGACGACCGGGCCTACCTGGTCTCCCGCGGTATCGGGATCACCAACCTGGTCAACCGGGCCACCGCCCGGGCCGACGAACTCAGCCGCGAGGAGCTGCTCACCGGGCAGGACCGGGTCGAGACGTTCGTCGCCGAGCACCGGCCCCGGGTGGTGGCCATGGCCGGAATCACTTCGTATCGAACGGCTTTCCGCCGTCCCAAGGCCCGTATGGGCGAGCAGCCCGAGACCATTCACAACGCGCGGCTGTGGGCGGTGCCCAACCCCAGCGGACTCAACGCCCACGAGACGATCGCCAGCCTGGCGGCGTCCTATGCCGAACCGGCGCTCGCCGCGGGCGTCATCACGGCGTCGGGTTCCACGTAGGTGGCCAGATCCCGGCCAGGAGTCTGCGCCGCACCACTGCTCACCGTGATCCGGGAGACGTAGTTGGTCACCCCGTTGATCGTGACCACGGTGTAGTCGAGGACCGTGGGCGAGGCGTCGGAGAGCACCGCGTGGAAGGCATCGAAGTCGGTCGCCGGGAACCAGCCGCTGAGCATCGGATTGAACGGATCGCTGGTGGTCAGGTATCCGCAGACCGGATCACGGACCCAGGCGTCGAACACCGTCGAGAAGACCAGGTAGGCCCGCTCGAGGCCACCATGAAAGTTGCGGGGCCCGATCACCTCGATGATGCGCTCGCGCACCGGGCTCGCGGTTCCGGCCGCACGCGAGAAGGCCACACTCACGTTGTAGGACTGAATCTGGTAAGCCACTGGATTCTCCTCTGCCCGTGGACGACTCACGGGAGGGAGCACCTCGTGGGCCCGTTGATACGGACCCGTCCCGGTGTCACATGTGTCCGGTCTCCAGATACCTGACGTGCCAGCCCAGCGCCTCCTGCAGCAGGTGCGGCGTGTGCCGGCCGGGGCCGTCGCGCTCGGCGCGGTCGAGGTAGTCGGTGAGCGCGTCGCGATAGTCCGGGTGGGCGCAGTGCGCGACCACCGCCCGGGCCCGCTGCCGGGGCGCGAGGCCGCGCAGGTCGGCCAGGCCCTGCTCGGTGACGATCACGCCGACGTCGTGCTCGGTGTGGTCGACGTGCGAGACCATCGGCACGATCGCCGAGATCGCTCCGGCCTTGGCCGTGGACGGCGTCATGAAGATCGAGACGAAGGCGTTGTGGGCGAAGTCGCCCGAGCCGCCGATGCCGTTCATGATCGAGGAGCCCATGACGTGCGTGGAGTTGATGTTGCCGTAGACGTCGGCCTCGATCGCACCGTTCATCGCGATCACCCCGAGCCGGCGGATGACCTCGGGATGGTTGCTGATCTCCTGCGGCCGCAACACGATTCGCGTTCGTAGCTCGTCGATCTGCTCGAGCAACCGGTCGATCCCGGCCGGGCTCAGCGAGAACGCCGTCGCCGAGGCCAGCGACATCGTTCCGGAGAGCAACATGTCGAGCATGCCGTCCTGCAGCACCTCGGTGTAGGCGGTCAGCCCGCGGTAGGGGCCGGCGTCCAGGCCCGACAGCACGGCGTTCGCGACATTGCCGACCCCCGACTGCAGCGGCAGCAGGTTCGCCGGCAACCGGCCGAGCGCCACCTCGTGGTCGAGGAAGTCGAGGATGTGCCCGGCGATCCGCATCGAGGCGTCGTCCGGGGCCTTGAACGCGCTGTTCCGGTCGGGGGCGTCGGTCGGCACCACGGCGACGACCTTCTCGGGGTCGACCCGCAGGTACGGCTCACCGATCCGGTCTCCCGCGGCCAGGATCGGGATCGGCTTGCGGTGCGGCGGAACCGCTGCGCCGTAATAGATGTCGTGCATGCCCTGGAGCGCGGTGGGCTGCCAGGAGTTGACCTCGAGGATGATCTGATCGGCGCCCTCGAGCCAGGCCAGGTTGTTGCCCACCGAGGACGACGGGATCAACCGGCCCTGCTCGTCGATGCCGGTCACCTCGACCACAGCGACGTCGAGACGTCCGAGGAAACCGAACCGCATGAACTGGGCGACGTGGGACAGGTGGAGGTCGAGGTAGTCCATCTCGCCGGCGTTGATCCGCTTCCGGCAGGCCGGGTCGGACTGGTACGGCAACCGCATCTCGATTCCGTCGACCTCGGCGAGGGCACCGTCCAGTTCAGGCGCGGTGGATGCGCCGGTCCAGACCGTGATCCGGAAGTTCTCGCCGCGGGTCTTCGCCTCGAGAATGCGGTTGGCCAGTGCCTGCGGCACCGCCTTCGGATATCCGGCGCCGGTGAACCCACTCATGCCCACCGTGGCCCCGGGACGGATGATCGCGACCGCCTGCTCGGCAGACATGATGCGGTCGCGGAAAGCGGGGTGCCGAACCCGCTCGGACGGCGCCGGGTCCAGGCTCTCCACGCCCTCGAGGATCGTCATGCGACCATTCTGCTCCGCCGCCACGGGGCCGGACTGTGGGTGATCTCATTTCGATCACGTGATCACAGCCGCGGGTCGACCGGCTCCGACTCCAGCGCCAGCACCCCGGCCACCGCCTCGTGCACCCGCCACAGGGGCTCGCCCGCGGCGAACCGGTTGAGCGCCTCGAGACCGAGGACGTACTCGCGCAGCGCCAGCGACCGCTTGCGGCCCGGATTGCGCTGCTTGAGCCGCGAAAGGTGTTGCGGCAGTGTGTAGTCCGGTCCGTAGATGATGCGCAGGTACTCTCGGCCACGCACCTTGACCCCGGGCTGCAGACGCCGTCCACCGGCCGCGAGGTTGGCCAGCGGCTTGACCACCATGCCCTCACCACCGGCCTCGGTCAGCTGCTGCCACCACGCCACACCCTCGGCGCGGGAGACCTCGTCGTCCACGGTCACCACCAGACGGCGGGTGCCGGTGAACGTCTCGGGGTCGGCCGCGACCAGCCGATCGAGGACGGCGAGATGCCACCCGTGGTCGCGGTCGTGCCAGGTCACCCCCTCACCCGCGAGCAGCTGGAACGGTGCCAGCCGAACACCGTCGAGTCCTTCGACAGGCCAGCAATAGCGGCCGTACGCGGCGGTGAACGCCTCGACGTTCGCCCGGCGCGCACGAGTGCGTTCGAGCAGGGCGGAAACGTCCAGCCCGCGCCCCGCGGCCCGGTCGAGCTCACGCACCGCCGCCGGCAGCGCCGCCCGGCCGGCAGCGCCCACGGCGGCGTACTGATCACGCAGCAGCCCGGCCGCCTTGACCGACCAGGGCAGCAGTTCGGCGTCCAGCAGCAGCCAGTCGGTGGCCAGCTCCTGCCACAGACCGGCCTTGCCGATCGCTGCCCGCAGCCGGGCGAGCAGCTGCTCGGTGAGATCCGGCGCGAGGAAGCGCCGTCCGGTTCGGGTGTGGATCGTGCCGCTCTCCCCCGCCGCCGCACCGAAGCGCCGGGCCGCTACGTCGGCGTCACGGCAGACCGCCACCACCGCCCGCGAGCCCATGTGCTTCTCCTCGCAGATCACCTGCGGCACACCGGCCTTTGCATACTCGGCGAACGCCTCGTCGGGGTGTTCGAGCAGATCCGGCCGCCCCGAGACGTGCACCGGGGCCATCGTCGGAGGCAGGTAGGCCAGCCGGCGCGGGTGCAGCGCGAACCGGCTGAGCACCTCGAGCGCAGCGGCGGAGTTCTCGGCCGGCACGGTGATCGGGCCATGCCCGGCGACCTCGACCACGCGGCGTCCGAGCACGTCGGTGATGTCGAGCTCGATCTCGCCGCGGGCCGGTTGCGGGTTCAGCGGACGCACCGGCTCGTACCAGACCTGTTGCGCGGCAACGTCGACCAGCTCACGCTCGGGGTAGCGCAGCGCGCTGAGCTTACCGCCGAAGACACAGCCGGTGTCCAGGCACATCGTGTTGTTCAGCCACTCCGCCTCGGGCACCGGCGTGTGTCCGTAGAGCACCGTTGCCCGGCCGCGGTACTCACGCGCCCAGGGGTAGCGCACCGGCAGGCCGTACTCATCGGTCTCGCCGGTGGTGTCGCCGTAGAGCGCGAACGAGCGCACCCGGCCCGACGTGCGGCCGTGGTAGGCCTCCTTGAGACCCGCGTGCGCGACCACGAGTCTCCCGTCGTCCAGCACCAGGTGCGAGACCAGCGCGTCGGCCCAATCGGCCACCTGCGCGGTGAACGACTCCGGTTGCGCGGCAAGCTGTTCCAGCGTCGACTCGAGACCGTGGTTGACCTTGACGTTGCGTCCGGCGAGCGCCTTGACCAGCTTGTTCTCGTGATTCCCGGGAACCACCAGGGCATGCCCGGCGGCGTGCATGCCCATCGCCAACCGGAGCACGCCGGGTGAGTCCGGGCCGCGGTCGACCAGGTCGCCGAGAAAGATCGCGGTGCGTCCCTCGGGGTGCGCCGCATCCACCGCCCGGCCCTCTTCGTCGCGCTCGATCACGTATCCGAGCCGGACAAGCAGCTGCTCGAGCTCGGCGCGGCAACCATGTACGTCGCCGATCGCGTCGAACGGCCCGTGCAGATGCCGCAGGTCGTTGCGCAGCCGCTCGCGACGCACCGTGGCCGACTCGACCTCCTCGACCCCGTTGAGCACGTGCACCTGGCGGAATCCCTCGCGCCGCAACGACTTCAACGAGCGTCGCAGGTCGCCGTGGTGTCGCCGGACGACGTGCGCCCCGAACTGCCGGTCGGGCCGGACCGCGTTGCGTTCGACCGAGACCGACACCGGGACATCGAGCACGATCGCCACCGGCAGCACGTCGTGACTGCGGGCCAGGGTGATCAGCTGCTTGCGTGCGGCCGCGGTGGTGTTGGTGGCGTCGACGACGGTCAGCAGTCCGGCCGTCAGGCGCAGACCGACGATGTGACCGAGCAGTTCGAACGCCGACGCCGACGCGCTCTGGTCGTTCTCGTCGTTGCTGACCAGGCCGCGGCAGACGTCACTGGAGACCACTTCGTAGCGGCCGAAATGCCTTGCCGCGAAGGTGGTCTTGCCCGATCCGCTGGCTCCGACCAGCACCACCAGGCAGAGCTCGGGCAGCGAAAGATCGTTCTGGGCACTCATACCGGTTCTCCCTCCCGGACGAACAGGGCGAGCTGGGTGGGACTGCCGAGTCCGGGGTCGGCGTCGCCGACGCCGCGCAGCTCCACCCGGTAGCCGCTCGCTGTCGCCACCCGCTGCGCCCAGCCGGCGAACTCGGCGCGGGTCCATTCGAAACGGTGGTCGGGGTGGCGAAACCGGTTCGCCTCCAGGTGCGGGTAGCGCACGTTGTACTCACGGTTGGGCGTGGTCACCACGACCGTACGGGCCGCGGCGCGCTCGAACACCGCACGTTCCAGATCGGGCAGCCGGTCGGCGTCCACGTGTTCGATCACCTCCATCAGCACCATCGCGTCATATCCGGCGAGTTCGGGGTCGGCGTAGGTCACCGACGACTGCCGCAGGGTCAACCGGGCACGCACCGCGTCGGGCAGCTGATCGAGACGCAGCCGCCGGGCCGCGCGTTCCAGCTCGGTCACGGACACGTCGACACCCACCACCTCGGTGAAGGACCGGTCCTCGAGCAGCGGCCGCAGCAGGGCGCCGTCCCCGCAGCCGAGATCGACGACCCGGGCCGCGCCCACCTCCCGCAGCGCCGACAGCACGGCCTGCCGGCGCAGATCGCGGAGCGGGACGAAATCGCTTCTGCCACCGCCGGTCTCGGTGCCATCCGGTTCGCCGTCCGGTGTCGCGGGACTCTCGGCAGTCACATCCTCGGCAAGATCGTCCAGGGCAGCGAGCCGGGACAGCGCATCCTGCACGAAGCGTCCGCGGTGGGCCAGATAGCGCCGGGTGATCAGCTCTCGCTCCGGGTGATCGGCCAGCCAGGCACCGCCGCTGCGGATCAGCTTGTCGACCTCGTCGCTGCTCACCCAGTAGTGCTTGGCCCCGTCGAGCACCGGCAGCAGCACATAGATGTGGCTGAGCGCCTCGGCCAGGCGAAGCTCGCCGGTCAGCCGCAGCCGGTGGTAGCGCGAGTCGCCCCACTCGGGGAACGCCCGGTCCAGTGGTTCCGCGGCTGCCTCGACCTGCCAGCCGAGCGGGGCGAAGAGCCGCTCGAGCAGGTCGCCGGCGCCCTGCACCGGCACCGCGGGGAGTTCGACCTGCAGCGGCAGCACCGCGTTCTCGAGTTCGGGCCGGGCCGGGCAACGGCCCTTGAGCGCCGAACCGAAGACCCGGCCGATGGCGACGGAGAGCATGCTGGACGCCGCGTACGGGCGATCGTTGACGTACTGCGCGAGCGCCGCGCCGTCGGCACCGAAACGCTTGTTGCGCACCAGGGCGATCGGATCGATCTCGAGCAGCATGGCCACGGTGCACCGCTGCGGGCCCGACTCGGGGTAGAAGACGTGGGCGGTACCCACTCCTACCTCGAAGGCCTGCACCCGGTCGGGATGCTTGTGCAGCAGGTAGCCGAGGTCGTCGGCCCGGGGCGCGGTCGAGGTCAGGGTGAGCAGCACCCGATCATCTTGTCGCTCGCGGTGGGTCGGGGCTCGTCAATATGCCTCGCCACGGCGGGTGCCCCGAGCAGTTCTGCATGATCACGCTGGGTTTGGGGCGGTTCTGCATGATCACGGCGGGTTCAGCGGGGGCGCAGGGCCACCGGCTCGGCCAGATAGCTCTCCAGTACGGCGCGGGCCGCGTCGTCCAGCGCCGCCGGCGCCCCGGTGCTCGCGTCACGGATCGCGACCACGGTCTCGGCGACCGCGGCCGGTTCGCCGTCCGGATCGATCCGGATCTCGTAGCTGATCGTGAACGAGGTGCGGCCGATGTGTCCGACCCAGGCCCGCACCAGGTAGGGACGGTGACCGATGGCCGGCAGCACCGAGCGGTACTCGATGCGTAGGGCGCCGAGCAGGTCGGCCACCCCCTGGGGCACCTGTCCCCGCCAGCCCTGACCGATGCCCTCGATCGGGTAGACGCCGAGGAACTGGATGCGGGCCTCGTCGACGACCCGGACCACCTCGCCGTTGTCGACGTGGGCGCCGTAGTTGAGATCGCGGTACCGCGCCTGGATCTCGCAGTCGAAGACTTCTGCCACGACGTGCATGGTGCCGCTCCGACCGGCCGGCAGACCAGCCCGGAACCACCCTGATGGCTGCGGTCCGGCTCTCTCTTCGGCACGAAGCTCTTGTCATCACAGAGCACTTTGCGATACAAACTTGTTTATGGACGAGAACGAGGCACCCTTCGACCCGCGCCAGGCGCTGCAGTTGATCGACTCGCAGGGCGCCACCGCTCGGATGGAGCTGGCCTACCCGGAACACCAGGCGCTGCTCTGCTGGGGACTGATCTACCTGATCGGCTACCTGCCGCTGGCGCTGTCGTTCGGCCCCGGCCGGGTGCTCGACCTGCCGATCTGGCTGTCGCTGGGCTTCTTCTACGCCTGCCTGGTCGTCGGTATCGGCACCTCCATCGCGATCACCGCCCGGCACACCCGCGGCCTGCGTGGCTCCTCCTCGCGCCAGGGCACCTTCTACGGGATCTCCTGGTGCCTCGGCTTCCTGGGCGTCGCCGCGCTGAGCACCC
>DAIOVT010000170.1:0-7895 GCA_036758885.1 Kineosporiaceae bacterium | reverse complement strand
GCGCGACCCGCGCCGTCCGGAGTGGTCGATCGGCCTGAAGCTGAACCTGCCGGCCGAGTACCTGCTGATCCACCGGGTCTGGATCGGCGGGCTGGCGGTGCTGTCCCAGATCGAGGGCGAGGTGCCGGTGCTGCAGGTGCTGGCCGACTGGCTGCCCGGCTTCGACATCGACGCCCTGGGCTACGTGACCGTCATCGAGGAGGACGGCGAATGACCTCTGCGCCCGAACCGCACGGCATCAGGATCACCGAGACCGGTGGCCCCGAGGTGATGCGGTACCAACCGCTGACCGATCTGCCCGACCCGGCGGAGCTTCCCCCGGGCACTGTGCTGATCGATGTCGCCGCCGCCGGTGTGAACTTCATCGACACCTACCAGCGCGGTGGGCTGTACCCGATGCCGCTGCCCACCGGGCTCGGACAGGAGGGCGCCGGTGTGATCCGGGCCCTGGCCCCGGACGTCGCGGCGGCCGGCGGGTTCACGGTGGGGTCACGGGTGGCCTGGCTGGACGTGATCGGTTCGTACGCCACCATGCTCCTGGCACCCGCCGACCGGCTGGTCGCGGTGCCCGACGATCTCGACCTGACCCTCGCCGCGGCGGTCATGCTGCAGGGAGCCACCGCGTACTACCTGGCCCACCTGACCTTCCCGGTCACCTCGGGAACCGTGGCACTGGTGCACGCCGGCGCCGGTGGAGTGGGCCAGTTGCTCACCCAGATGGTGGTCGCCGCCGGTGGCCGGGTGGTCGCCACCGTGGGCTCGCAGGCCAAGCAGGCGGTTGCCGAGGCAGCCGGGGCGCATGACGTGATTCGTTACGACACAACGGATTTCGCCGATCAGGTGGAAGAGCTGCTCGGTCCGCACGCGATCGATGTCGTCTATGACGGTGTCGGTGCGGCCACCTTCGACGGTGGCCTGCGAGTGCTTCGGCCCCGCGGCCTGATGGTCACCTACGGCAACGCCTCCGGGCCGGTGCCGCCGATCGCGCCGTTGCAGCTGGCCAGCGGTGGGTCCTTGTTCCTCACCCGGCCGACCCTGGCCCATTACGCCACGACGACCGAGCAACTACGGGGGATCTGCGAGCCGCTGCTCGCCGACGTCGCCTCCGGTGCCCTGCGGGTCGATGCCGAGACCCGGCTGCCGTTGACCGAGGCGATCCGGGCCCACGAACTGCTCAGCGGCCGGGCCACCACCGGCAAGGTGCTGCTGCTGCCCTGAGCGCCGTCCGGAGCCCCTTGGGGTCTCTCCCACTCCCCCACTGCCGGGAGAGACCCCACCGCTGACGCCGTCCGGGATCGATTCGGTTCATGATCACCGGACGGCGCCGACCATGGCGCGGATGCCGTGGAGTGGAGCGCCGGCGGGCCTAGGCGGCCGCCTCGACGTCGCACTTCCGGGGCCGGCCCCGCGGCCGCTTCCGCGGCACGACGACCCCGGCGACGATCAGCTCTCCTCCCCAGACTCCCCAGGGCTCCCGCCGCTCGAGCGCGCCTGCCAGGCAGGCGGCCCGGACCGGGCAGTCACCGCAGAGCGCCTTGGCCCGCTCGACGTCGACCGGCGACTCGGCGAACCACAGGTCGGCGTCGTAGACCCGGCACGGGAAGACGGCGCCCTGGGACTCGGGCTGCGAGACGAGCTCCGGCTCGACGGCGTCCAGCAGGGCCGTGAGCTGCATGACCAGTCACCTCTCTCGATTCGGCGGAATCGGCGTCTCCGCTTCCGCTTCGAGACCGGAACGGATGCTCCGGCCGGCGGGACCGCGGGAAAGACGAAGGCCGCGGACCCTTGGCGGGTTCCGCGGCCTGTTGGTGACCGGCGCGCTGCGAGCGCTAGACCGGTGGTCTACAGGATCTGGAACCCGGGTGGTTCGGGATGTACGTGTGGCTCTGGACGGTGTTGACCGAGCCAGTGGTGCCCAGGACGGTGTGCCGCATGACGACGCCGGTCTGCACCGGCAGGGCGGGCGCCGAGCCGGTAGCTCGCGCCTCGACGCGACCGGACGCGACGAAGGAGCCGCGCTTGCGCCCGGTCATCGGCTCGAACCCGAACCGGGACCGATCGCAAACGGGGGCCCAGGCGACGTCGGCGAGTTTGCTGATCAACATCGGGCACCTCCATGCGTTCGGGTCCGGCCACGCGGGCCTCGGAATCAGGGCAGCGGACGTCCCGCTCGGAACGTCCTTCACAGAAGGTAGGCGCCGATCGCGACGAGGACAACTTGTTTTTCGGCGCGTCACCGGATCGATGCCGAAACCTTGATCGTCCGGGATGTCGATCATGGCGATCAGCCGGTCGCCCGCAGCACCTCGAGAACCTGGGCGCCGTACCGCTCGAGCTTGGCCGGACCGACCCCGGCGATCCTGGCCAGAGCGGCGCCGTCCGGCGGCATCCGCTCCGCGATCGCGACCAGGGTGGCGTCGGTGAACACCACGTACGCAGGCACTTTGGCCTCCGCGGCGGTGCCGCTGCGCCAGCTTCGCAGTGCCTCGAAGACCACCTCGTCGTACTCGGGCGGGCAGTCGTCGCAGCGTCCGGTCTTTTGCTGCCGAGCGGTCTCCAGCCGGGTGCCGCAGCCCTTGCAGACACTGGGTAGATCGTTGCGGGCGGCCCGCCGCCTGGACCGGTCGCGCCCGGCCCGGGCCGGGCGTGCATCGAGGGACTCGGCCCCGGCGAGCACCGAGGATATGCCCGGGGTGTTCAGGAACCGCGAGACCGAACGGCCGGCCCGCCCACCCGGCGTCCGGGCCCTGGCCCAGGTCAGCGTCAGATGCTGCCGGGCGCGGGTCACCCCGACGTAGAGCAGCCGGCGCTCCTCCGCGATCGCCTCCCAACCCTCGGCCAGCGAGATCGGCATCAGGCCGTCGGACAGACCCACCAGGAACACCGCGTCCCACTCCAGGCCCTTGGCCGCGTGCAGCGAGGCCAGGGTGACGCCCTGCACGGTCGGCGCGTGCTGGGCGGCGGCCCGCTCCCCCAGTTCGGAGACCAGGTCGGCCAGGGCGGCGCCGGGATCCCGCTCGGCCAGCCCGTCGGCCAGCACCGCGAGCGCCTGCAGCGACTCCCAGCGCTCCCGCACCGCGCCACCGGACTGCGGCGGTGTCTGCGTCCAGCCCGCGCTGGCGAGCACGTCCCGGGTCTGGGCACCGAGTGAGGCCGGCGCCTCCTCACCCGAGGACGACGGGGAGGCGGCCGCGCCGCGCAGCAGCATGATCGCGTCCCGGACCTCCTTGCGTGAGAAGAACCGTTCGCCACCACGTACCAGGTACGGGATCCCGAGATCGGCCAGCGCCTGCTCCAACGCCTGCGACTGGGCGTTGGTGCGGTAGAGGACGGCGATCTCCGCGGCGGGCACGCCGTCCTTGATCAGTTTCGCCGCGGCCTCGGCGACCCCGCGGGCCTCGGCCTCGTCGTCCGGATGCACTCGCAGTTCGGGCCGTGGGCCGGCCTCGCGCTGGGCGATCAGCCGCAGCACGTCGGCGGCCCGCGATCCCTGCCCGGCCGGTTGCCGGACCGGCTCGGCGAGGGCGTTCGCGAGCGCCACCACCTGCGGGGTGGAGCGGTAGTCGCGCACCAGTTGCACCCGCTTCGCCTTCGGGAACCGTGTGGTGAACCCGAGCAGGTGCGAGGCCGAGGCGCCGGTGAAGGAGTAGATCGTCTGGTTCGGGTCGCCGACGACGCAGACGTCCTCGCGGTCGCCGAGCCATACGTCCAGCAGCCGCTGCTGCAACGCGTTGACGTCCTGGTACTCGTCGACCACGAAGTGCCGGTACTGCCCGCGCACCTGGGTCGCGGCGTCCGGGTGCTGCTCCAGGATGCCACCGGTGATCAGCAGCACGTCCTCGAAGTCGATCACGCCACGGTCGGTCTTCGCCTGCTCGTAGACCTCGAGCAGCCTGGCGACCACCGTGACCTCGAACCCGCCCGGGTTGCCGCGGCCGGCGGCGACGGCCGCGGCCGGGTAACCGGCCGGGGTGAGCAGGTTCACCTTCGCCCACTCGACCTCGGCGGCCAGGTCACGGACGGCGGCCCGATCGACGCTGAGCCGCAGTCGGTTGGCGGCATCGGCCACCAGCGCTGCCTTGTGCTCGAGCAGCGCCGGCGGCGCGCCGCCGATGGTTCGCGGCCAGAAGAAGCCGAGCTGGCGCAGTGCGGCAGCGTGGAAGGTCCGGGCCTGCACCCCGGCCGCGCCCAACTCACGCAGCCTGGTGCGCAGTTCACCGGCGGCGCGTGCGGTGAAGGTCACCGCGAGCACCTGCTGCGGCACGTACACACCGGCCTGCACGCCGTAGGCGATGCGATGCGTGATCGCCCGGGTCTTGCCGGTGCCGGCCCCGGCCAGCACACAGACCGGGCCGTGCAGCGCCTGAACCACCTCACGCTGCTCGGGGTCGAGCGCCTGCAGGATCTGCTCCTCGTTCATCACGCCCATCTTCCGGCACTCCCCCGCGCGCCGCGGCATCCGGCGGTGAGTCCGATCCGTTCGCGTCCCGGCCGATCCGGGCCGATCCGCGCTGAACAGCCCGTCGCGGACACGATTCGGCGACAATGCCTGTCATGACGCAGGAGAACCCGCCCCCGGTTCGCTGACGATCTTCACGACATCGTGGTGCGGCTACTGCACCCGGCTGAAGAGCCAATTGCGCAGTCAGGACATCGACTTCCAGGAGATCGACATCGAGCAGACTCCTGAGGCGGCCGAATTCGTGATGCGGGTGAACGGCGGCAACCAGACGGTCCCCACGGTGCTGTTCCCCGACGGCACCGCCGCGACGAACCCGCCGGTGGCTGACGTGATCAGCCGGCTGGCGAACTGACGGAGATCGCATGCCCACCTCGGACAGCAACCACCTTCCCGACGGCGACTCGATCGGCGATCAGGTCACCCCGTCGACCCAGCAGGCCCCGGCCCAACGGCCCGGCGCGGACCCGGCGACCGGTCAGGACGCCGTCCCCGGCCGGCAGTCCCGGGCGCTGCCTCGCCTGGTGACGGGCCGGCCGAAGCCGGTCTCGGGCGACCACGCCGCGACCGCCCAGGCGGTGGCCTCCGGCGCCCCGGCGATCTCTTCGGACGGCCGGTTCGTCGCGTTCGTCAGCGCCGGTAGCGGCGAGGGCGACGCGGTCAGCGCCGTCTACGTGCGCGACCTGGTGCAGAACCAGATGGTGCTGGTCAGCACCTCGATGGCCGGAGAACTCCCGAACGGGTCCTCCTACCAGCCGAGCATCTCCGCCGACGGCCGGTTCGTCGCCTTCACCTCCGAGGCCGACGACATCGTGGCCGTGGACACCGAGGACTCGATGCAGGTCTACCTGCACGACCTGCGCACCGGGGTCACCTCGCTGATCAGCATCGACGAGGACGGCACTGGCGGCGACGCCGACTCGTTCTCGCCGTCCATCTCGGCCGACGGCCGGTTCATCGCCTTCACCTCGATGGCCCGCTCGTTCGACCCCGAGCACGACGACAACGTCACCCCCGACGTCTACATGCACGATCGGCTGACCGGCCGCACCACGCTGATCAGCGTCGAGACCGACGGGACCGCCTCCGGCGGGGTCTCCGGGCAGCCCTCGGTCTCGGCCGGCGGGCGGCTGGTGGCGTTCACGACGACCGCCTCGCTCGACGTGACCGACACCAACGACAGCAACGACGTCTACGTCTTCGACGCGACCCGCTCGGCCAACGAGTTGGTCAGCCGGTCCCTGGACGGCGACGCGGCCGGCGACTCGCAACTGCCCGCGATCTCCGCCGACGGCAACACCATCGCCTTCGTCTCCGACGCCGACGACCTGGTCGACGGCGACGACAACCAGCACAGCGACGTGTTCGTGCACCGCCGTGACACGAGCCGCGAAACGAGCCGTGACACGAGCATCGACCTGGTCTCCCGGGCCCTGGACGGCACCCCGGGCAACGACGACTCGCACAGCCCCTCGGTCTCCGGCGACGGACTGCGGGTGGCGTTCATCTCGGAGGCCACCGACCTGACCCCCAACATGGACGACGCCGGCACCGACGTGGACCGGGCCTACGCCCGCGACCTGGAAGGTGGCGGCACGGCGCTGATCTCGGGCACCTCCGGCCGCGCCCCGGGCAACGGCACCACCACCGGGGTGTCGATGTCCTCGTGGGGACGGCACGTGGCGTTCAGCGACACCTCGACCGACCTGGCCGGGCAGGACCGGCCGGGCCGGCACGCCGAACGGTCCGGTCCCGTGGACGCCCAGGCCGCACCGCTGGACCGCCTCGACCCCGAGTACGACTCCGGCCTCGACACGGACACCGGGCGGGGTGCGGGACCGGCCAGGGTCTTCCGTACCCAACTCCGCACCGCGGTGATCCCGGCACCGCCCGAGGCCACCGGCCCGGCGGCCGAGAGCCACGGCGAGCCGGGGCTGCGCACCGATCTGGGTGAGGTCTGAGCCGGAAAGGTCAGCGCCAGACGCCGCCGGCGTCGTGGATCTCGCCGCCGTACCAGTGCTCGATCAACCGCCGGGCGATCGAGACCGGCGGCGGCAGGACGAGTTCGCCGGTGGCGATGTCGAGGGCGAGTTCCTCCTTGCTCCACCAGCGGGCCTCGGCGAGTTCGTCGTCCCCGCCCACGTCGATCCGGGTGCTGAGCGCCGTCCCCGAGAACGCCAGCATGATCGAGGACGGGAACGGCCAGGGCTGACTGCCCTGGTAGGTCACCTCGCCGACCTGCACACCGGCCTCCTCGAGCACCTCGCGACGGACGGCGTCCTCGGCGGACTCACCCGGTTCGACGAACCCCGCCAGGGTGGAGAAGCGCTTGTCCGGCCAGATCTTCTGACGGCCGAGCAGGATGCGTCCGGAGGGGTCGGAGATCGCCATGATCGCGGCCGGGTCGGTGCGCGGGAAGTGCTGGGCGTCGCAGGCCGGGCAGCGCCGCGACCAGCCCGCCGAGACCACGTCGGTCGGCGCTCCGCACCGGCTGCAGCGCGGGTGCGCCTCGTGCCAGTTCGACAGGGCCACCGCCGCGGTGAGCAGGCCGGCCCCGGTGTCGTCCAGCAGGTCGCCGGCCTCGCGCAGGGTGGCCAGCTGCTCACCGTTGGCGAGCATCACCGGGCTGTGCTCGCCGGGGGTGCAGGAGAGCAGGTAGTTGGCGCCGGCGTCCTGGCCGAGGAAGACCCGCAGCGTGCCCACGGCGCTCTCCCCGGGCGGCCGCAGCACCAGCCGCATGCCGCCGCTGTCGGCCTCGCGCCGTACCGGCGCCCGGTCGGCGTCGAGTTCGAGGACCAGCGACGCCGGGTCCTGCCAGAGCTCCTCGATCAGCTTCGGGCGTCCTCGCAGTTGAGCCGCACGGTCCAGGCTCGACCGGTTGACGAACGGACGATCGGCTGAACGGTCAGCGGCCGGAGTCACGGCAGTCAGCCTAGCCGCGTGCGCCGCCCGGACCCGCCCCCGCGAAACGACGAACGGCTACCCCACGATCGACGGGACGACGGCACGACGCTGCGTCATGCCGGTGCCCGGGCACCCCTCGGGCGGCCGGTGGGCGATGCGCGCAGAGTGAGGACTCGCTGTGCCGGGGGTGTCGTTTCCGGGTCCGGGTCACTTCGGCTCGTACGGTTGGTATGTGGTTGCCCCGCGCAGTGCCCTGGCCTTGGCCGCCCTCGCCTGTTCCGCCATACCTGGCGCCGAACCGGTGACGGCGCGCACTGTCGCGATGCACGACCCCGAGGTCGACTCGGCCGAGGTCACCGACAGCCAGGGCAGGCAATGGCTGGTCCGGGCACCCCGGTCGACCACCGCGGGCGCCGGGCTGGAGGCCGAGGAGCGTCTGGTCGAGGGGCTGGCGGGCTGGGTCTCCTTCGCCGTCGCCAAGATCGACGGGCACGCCGTGCTTCCCGGCGGCGGGCGGGCCTTTGTCAGCCGG
>DAIOVT010000169.1:0-7967 GCA_036758885.1 Kineosporiaceae bacterium | reverse complement strand
GGTCGGGGACCCGGTTTCGGCAAAGGAGCAGAAACGATGACCAGCGTCCCTCTTCGCGAGATCAGTGGCCTGCCGGAGACCCCGGCGACACTGGCGAACTCCACGGTGATCCTGGTCGACTACCAGAACACCTACACCCGGGGCGTGATGGAGCTCGAGGGGTGGGACGCCGCGCTCGACCAGGCCGCCGACCTGCTCGCCCGGGCCCGGGCTGCCGGCTCGACGATCATCCATGTGATGCACGACGCGGGTGAGGGCTCGCCCTACGACGTCCGGCAGGAGATCGGCCAGATCCACGAACGGGTCGCCCCGATCGACGGCGAGGCGGTCGTGGTGAAGACCGCGCCGAACTCGTTCGTCGGCACCAACCTCAGCGAGCTGCTCGCCGCCGCGGGCAACCAGGAGGTGGTGATCGCCGGGTTCATGACGCACATGTGTGTCACGTTCACCAGCGAGGGGGCATTCCTCAACGGCAACGCGGCCACCGTGGTGGCCGACGCCTGCGCCACCCGGCCGTTGCCCTCGGCGGCCGGATCGGTGACCGCCGAGCAGCAGCACCGCTCGGCGCTGGCCACGATCGGTGACATCTACGCCGTGGTGGTGCGCACACCCGATCAGCTGGGCTGATCGCCCGGTGCCGTTCGCCACCTCGGGCCTCGCCCAGGTGGTCAAGCGGCGGGTCCGCGATGCCGATAGCGCGGAGGTGACCGTCGAGCCGCCGTCCCCTCTGCTGGCCGGGCCAGAAACACTGGCGCGATGTGAGTACGTCGTCATCGGCGACGGGCCGCACCCCGGCCCTGACGCCGTGGCGGTGGCACGCGAGCTGGCGGCCCGGCTCGACGACAACACCGCTGGGCGGGTGGTGCTGCTCGCGCACACCCCGGTGCCCGACGAGCTGAGCGGACCGCATCCGGTGCCGCATCACTGGGTCGGCCCGCTGTTGCGCACCTGGGCGGCCCGCGGGCTGCGCTGGCCCGATCTGCAGGCCGAGTTGGACGGCGTCCGCAACCAGGTGTCCACCGGCTTCGGTGCGGCCTCGCTGGCCGGTACCGGGGTGGGGTTCACCCCGGCCGGCGTGCGGCTGTTGCCACAGCGTCAGATCGAGATCTCCGGCATGAGCCGGGAGCCGTTCACGATCCGTCCCGAACGCATCGTGCTCGCGCCCGGCGCGGGCGACGAGATGCCCGACCTGCCCGGCGCCGCCGAGACCGTGCTGCACACCGGCACCTCGGTGCTCGACCTACCGGGTCCTCCGGACTCGGCGATCGTGCTGGGCGGCGGTGCCTATGCCTGCGAACTGGCCCAGGGCCTGGCCCGCAACGGCGTCACGGTGACGCTGGTCGAGCCGGGGCCACAGTTGCTGCCCGATCTGCCCGAGCCGGTCGCCCAGTGCGTGATCGACGCGCTGCACGAGGACGGCGTCCGCATGATGGTCGGCGTCCAGCTTGCCAAGGTCGCCCCGACCCTCGACGGGGGTGCCTGGCTCGGTACCCAGGAGGGTGATGTGGCCGCCGAGGCCCTGGTGCTCGCCGGCCGCCGCCGTCCCCGGCTGAGTGGCCTGCACCTGGGCGACGCCGGAGTGCAGATCGCTCGCAGCGGGCACATCGTGGTCGACGACCGGTTGCGCACCGCGGTGGACGGCGTGCTGGCCTGCGGTGACGCCACCGGATTGCTCGAGCACGGTGCGTCCGGCGGGCCGATGGCCCGGGTCGTCGCGGCAAACGCCTTGAGCCGCAAGGCTTCCAGTCCCTACGAACCGCCGCTGCCGACCCGGGTGGTGCGCACCGATCCCGAGATCGTGCTGATCGGCGCGGTCGATCCGATGCCCTCCGGCGCTGTGCACGGTGTCGGCCCCGGCCCGGACGAGAAGTCCTCGGTGGCGCTGGTCGTCTCCGCCCCCGGTGGGCGTGGACTGCTCGGCTTCGGCAACCACCCCGGCCGCACCCTGCTCGGGGCGGTGCTGGTCGGTGAGGGCGCCGGCGAGGCGGCGGCACAACTGGTGCTGGCCATCGCCGGAAACGTCCCGGCGGCCACGCTGATCGACCTGGACGCCGTCGAGGGCACCTGGACCGCCGCCATCCAGCACTGTCTGGCCCGCCTGCTCGCCGGCTGACCGTGATCATGCAGAACCGCACGCCCACCCCGGCGTGATCATGCAGAACCGCACGCCCACCCCCGCGTGATCATGCAGAACCGCACGTGCACAGCCAGGTGGACGCGCCACGACCCGTGCGTGATCATGCAGAAGTGCTCGCCCGCGCCCGCAGGTTCTCGTTCACGTCCGAGTGGCAGGTGCCGTACCCGCTGGACGACGTCGCCGCGGCGATCATCGACCTGGAGTTCTACCCGCTCTGGTGGCGTCAGATCCGGGCAGTGGCCGCTCTCGGTCCGGACGATGCGTGGGTCATCTGCCGCTCTCGACTGCCCTACAACCTGAATCTCTTCCTGCACGCCGAGTCGCGCCGTCCGCCGGAACTGCGCGTCGGCCTGGACGGCGACCTCCGCGGCATGGCCCGATATCGCTTGTGGGCCAACACTTTTGGTACTCAGCTGAGCTATCGGCAGGACGTCGAGGTGTCCGGCCGGCTGCTGACTGCGGCGGCTGTGCTGGCTCGGCCGCTCCTGGTGCGCAATCACGACGCGATGATGCGCGACTGCCGGGCCGGCCTGTCGGCCTGGCTGGCCACGGCCCCAAGCGGTTCTGCATGATCACGGGCTGGGGAACGTGCGGTTCTGCATGATCACGCCGGGGTGCGCATGCGGTTCTGCATGATCACGCCGGGGTCGTGGTGGTGCACCTCGCTGAGGGTGTGCGGTTCTGCATGATCACGGCTGGTTGCCGGTGATCCTCCGCATCTCGGCCTGGATGTTGGCCTCGCTGACCGGGTCGCCGGAGTAGGTGGCCCAGCCGTGGATGCCGAGGCCGACACCCCAGCCGAGGGCCGGGAAGACGAACCACGGGAACCAGGCCCCGTGCCCGACGGCGATGGCGATCACCAGCCAGATCGAGAACAGCGCCGCGTTGACGATGAGGTAGGTGACCAGATGGGCGCGGAACGCGGCCCGGCGGCGCAGGTTCTTCTCGGCCTGCTTGCGCAGTTTCGCCTCTACCTTGGCCCGGTCGGGCACCCCGCCCGAGACCGGGGACGGCGCCCCCGACGGCCGTACGGCGGGTGCCTCGGAGTAGAGATCGGGCTGAGGAGTCGCCCCGGGCCTGGACGCGGCGGGCTCCGGGGGCGGGGTTCCGTAGGCGGGCTCGCTCATGGGCCAATTGTCGCACCGGCCGCTGCCCGGCCGAACTCCCGTGCGGTGCCGGCGGGCCGGCCGCCGGCGGGCCGAGGTGAGCGTTCAGCCACCCTCGGGGGTGATCTTGATGTGGTGCTCGACGGGGGCGGCGCCGTAGTCGGCGTCCCAGTCGAGAACGCCGCCCGCCGAGAGCGCGCGGAGGTGGGTGATCGCGGCGGCGGCGTCCGGCCAGGCCGGGTCGACGGTGCCGGGTTTCAACGGCGGCGAGAACCAGTCGCAGAGGTCGCCGGGCACCTGGTAGGTGGCGGCGAGGTCGCCGTAGACCGGCAGCCGGACGCCGATCTCCAGGCTCATCCGGCGGTACTCGCGCAGCGCCATGCGCATCCGGATCCACCGGTACCGGTCGGTCTGGGTCTGCGTGGCGACGTCGCCGTCCGGCCCGGCGAACCGTTCGCGCAACCGCTGTCCGGCATGGAAACCGCGCAACGCCAGCGACAGGATCGTGCGCTGCGGCAGGAAGATCCCGGCCCCGCTCTCCGGGTAGGCCAGACGCACCGAGGCGATCCGGCCGCGGAAGCCGGGCAGATCCGCCTGCATCGCGTCGCGCCAGGTCGCCGAGGTGCTCACCATCGCCGCGGCGAAACCGCCGAGGCCGGCCAGCCGTCGCCAGGACGGCGCCCGCAAGGCGTCGTCCTGCTCGGGAGCGCCGACCCAGTCGGCCAGTTCGTGCGGCCCCTCGGTGACCGGCGGGTTGACCAGGTGCTCGAGGGTCAGTGCGAAGGTGGGCCAGCGCGGCAACAGGGTGTCGAAGGCATCGGCAGGCATGCCCGAGGTGAGCCCGCCGTCCGCGAACCATTGCACCCGAGGCACATACACCGATCCCGGCGCCGGGGTCGGCCCCATCACCCGGCCGTAACCGTCCTGCACCGCGGCTGGTGACTCGCGGTCGAGGGTGAACAGCGGCACCGCACGCAGCAGTGGGGTGGTGGCCACGCTCATCCGCACCGCGGCCAGCACCGGGAAGTCCCACGGGTCGGGAACCTCGTGCAGCACCTCACCGGCATGCCGCGGGCAGGTCGACTCGCGGGCCTGCGCGGGTGAGTCGAGCAGCATCTGGGTGACCACCCGGACCGGCAACACTTCGCCAAGGCACTTGCGGCAGAACAGGAATCGGCTCGCCCCGGTCCGTTCGGCCTGCTCGGCGGTGGCGAACGGCAGCCGGTACGGACGGCCCTGGGACACGTCGGTCGCGGTCAGGACGAGGTCGATGACCCGGTGCTGCGGGTCGGCCGCAGCGCGGCGCAACTGCGCCGCCTCCGAGGCGGACGCCGGTCCCAGCCGGCCCAGCCAGAGCTCGCCGAAGGTGAGCGCCCGCCGGGCGTCGTGCTCGGTCGCGGCGTTCGGGTCGGCACCGCGCGGCACCCCGGCCAGATCGTCGATCCGCATCCCCGCCCAGGTGATCAGCGCCTCGGTGTCACCCGGCCCGGGCAGACCCGCCCAGCGGTCCAGCCGGGACGCCAAACCCCTTGTCTCCGGCCGCATGTCGGGCAGATCGACGCCGGGGATCAGGCCGAAGTTCTCCACCTCGCTGCGTTCGCCGAGCAGATCCCGCACCGCGGCCAGGTAGGCCAGCGCGGTCACCGCGGCAGCCGCCACCGCGAAGGTGATCGCGAGCATCGCGCTGGTCAGCGCCACCAGTGGCAGTTCCAGCCGGTTCAGCATCGCGGTCACGCCGAGCCAGCCGAGCAGCGCGCCCAGCCACAGCATCAGCAGCGCCGTCCGGACGCCTCGTGACGGCGCCGCGAACAGGCTGGCCAGCACCGGCAGCCAGCGCCTGCGCAGACCGGTGCGCTCGCGGCTGCGCCAGGTGGCGACCAGCGTCCGGTACAAGGGTCTGGTGGCCGGCGCGGGCCGGAACATCCGGGCCAGCCGTTGCCGCTCGGGCCAGTGCGGCAGTGGCGCGGTCAGTTCCTTGCCGACGGCGCCGGGCCGGGCGCCGTCCTGGCCGGTGAGCCAGCCGATCATCTGGGCCAGACCGGCGTAGCCCGGCTCGACCGAGGGCCAGATCACCGGCTCGGTGGGGGTTCCGCTGGTTCGGCCGAGTTCGGCGGCGGCGGTGGCGGCCGCCGAGAGCGCGGCGGCCGACGATCCGCCGATCCGCCGGAACACGTAGTGCTCGGCCAGCGAGCACGCCGCCAGCGGGTAGGTCAGGGCCGCGGCGATGCCGCCGCGCATGGTCAGGTCTGCCGAGTGCGCGAGGTAGTGCTCGGCGTGCTCGGGGTCGGGGTGATGCGCCGCGGTGCGGGTCATCGCCGCGGGGGAGCGAAGCAGGTGGTGGTCGGCGCGGGACATCGAGGCGTCCAGGTCGAGATAGCCGCCGGCCAGGTAGGTGCCCTCGACCGAGGCGTCCGTGATCACGGCGTCGGCCTGGTCGGAGTCGTCCGCGGAGTCCTCGAGCAGCCGCAGGTAGCGGTGCCGGTCCTGGGCGCGTTGCAGCACGCGCCACGGGTTCTCCGGCGGCTGCGCCCCGGGCCGGCCGGCGTCGGCGTCGGTCACGGCCGGCTCCCCTCGGACGCCCGGTGTCGCTACCGGATTGATTCCTGACAACGCGATTGTTCTATAGCCGCTCCGCCCGGCCCAAAGCCGCCAAATCGATAGCGGACGAATCGACCGATGGGCTGACCATTCGGTCAAACGTTGACAGGTCAGCATCCGGTGGAGAGGCTGACCGCCGTGTTCGGTCGTTCGCGATGGGTCAGTCTCGGTGGGGTCGACGTCCACTACCTGGATTTCAGCGGCACCCCCGGTGCCGAGGTGAGCGACGACCCCGCGATCGACCGGCCCACGGTGGTGTGTGTGCACGGGCTCGGCGGCTCGTACGCGAACTGGCTGGCGCTGGGGCCGCTGTTGCGCGCCGGGTACCGGGTGCTGGCGCTGGACCTGGCCGGTTTCGGGCTGACCCGGGTGCAGGGCCGGCCGTCGCTGCGGGGCTGGTCCGGCACCTCGACGTCGATCGCCGCGAACACCGGCCTGGTCACCCGTTTCGTGGCCGAGGTCGTCGGTGGACCGGCGATCTGGGTCGGCAACTCGATGGGCGCGCTGATCACCGCCCTGGCCGCCGCGAAGCGTCCCGACCTGGTTCGCGCGGCCGCACTGATCGCGATGCCCTGGCTGCCCCGCCGGGGCCAGCACGCCGATCCGGCGATCACCGCTATGTTCACCGCCTACATGACGCCGGGTCTGGGTACGGCTCTGGTGGCCGGCCGCCGCCGGTTGGTGCCGGCCGAGACCCTCGCCCGCGAGTCGCTGGCCGCCTGCTGCGCCGACGTCTCCCGGGTGCCGGACGACGTGGTCTGCGCGCACGTCGAGCTGACCCGCGAGCGCAGCGGCTACCCCGAGGTCGTGCCGCAGTTCCTGCACGCGGCGCGCAGCACGGTCTCGACCCTTGGCCGGCGGCAGTGGCTGGACGCCGCGTTCGGGCAGATCGAGGCGCCGGTGCTGATGCTGCACGGCGAGCAGGACCGGTTCGTGCCGATCGCCGCCGCGCGCGAACTCGCCGCGGCCCAGCGGTCCTGGACCTTCGTCGAGCGCGAGGGCCTGGGGCACACCCCGCAACTCGAGGACGCCGCCTGGACGGCCGACCAGCTCACCGGCTGGATGCGGGGTCGGGTGCCGGCCCCGGACGCCGTCCCCGGACGCCGTCCCGAAACAGGCGCGTCAATTACGAGCAGTAAGCAAACGATCACATAGAGTGCCTAGGCGACTCTCGCCGAAAGGACTCTCATGCTGTCTCGTCCCGGAACAGGTCTGCCGCGCCACGGGCGCCCGCGCCTCGCTCGCTCGTGCCGATCCCTGGCGACGGCTTCGCTGACCTTCGCCACGGCCATCGCGCTGGCGGTCGGTGGCACGCTCGGTGTCACGGCCGGGGCGAGCGCCGAGTCGGCGCCCAACCAGACCAAGGGCGGCGGGTCGATCGTCGGCAAGGCTCGCGACCTGCGGCACCCGACGTCGGTCGGTGCGGCGGCGGCGGGAGCCGGCTTGCCGGTGCTGCCGCGCACCTCGGTGGTCGAGGCCCAGGCCGCGGCCCTGACCTGCCGGCCGTTGGAGGCGTTCAGCCGCACCGAGGACGGCAGCCTCTACCGCTTGCTGGACAGCTCTCCGGGGCCGACCAAGGGGCAGACCCTCACCGAGACCGGCAAGGTCGGTACCGGGTGGAGCGCCGGCAAGATCGCCTGGATCGGTGGCGGCGGCTACGGCGTGATCTACGCGCTGACCTGGAGCGGTGACCTGCGCTGGTACCGCTACGACGCCGCCACCAGGAAATGGCTCGCGAACTCCGGCCGGGCCATCGCCAAGGGTCTGGTGCCGGTGAAGAAGATCGTCAACATCTCGGTCGGCACCGGCGGCAACATCTACGTCGTCCGCACCGACGGCAAGTTGGTGCTGCACCGGCACCGGGGCCTGACCACCGGGGCGATCAGCTGGGCCAAGGCCGGCGGCTGGGTGATCGGCAGTGGGTTCTCGGGCAAGGAGATCATCGCGCCGGTCGGCGACGGCACCGTCTACCGGCAGTCCGCCGGGCGCCTGTTCTGGTACCGGCACACGGACCCCGCGCGCGGGGCCGTGAAGTGGCAGCGCCGCACCCTGCTGAACGGCTGGAACTTCTACGACCTGCTCTCGACCGGCGGCACCAATCCGCAGCTCAGCCTGTGGAGCGGCAA
>DAIOVT010000168.1:0-7968 GCA_036758885.1 Kineosporiaceae bacterium | reverse complement strand
CTTCCTGACCGCCTCGCTGACCGGCATCTTCCCGGCCGTGGCGGGGACGCCGTCCTCGGTCGAGATCGCTCTGTTCCTCGGCTTCTTCCTGGCCTTCGCGATCAAGGCGCCGATGGTGCCGGTGCACACCTGGCTGCCGGACGCCGCGGGTGAGGCCCCGCCGGCGGTCTCGGTGCTGCTGGTCGGCGTGCTCGACAAGGTCGGCACCTTCGGCATGATCAGCCTCTGCCTGCCGCTGTTCCCGAACGCCAGCCGCTGGGCGGCGCCGGTGATCATCGCGCTGGCCGTGGTCTCGGTGATCTACGGCGCGCTGCTGGCGATCGGCCAGAGCGACCTGCGCCGGCTGATCGCTTACACCTCGGTCTCGCACTTCGGCTTCATCGTGCTCGGCATCTTCGCGATGACCAGCTACGGCCAGGCCGGTTCGGCGCTGTACATGGTCAACCACGGGTTCTCCACGGCCGCGCTGTTCCTGGTCGCCGGCATGTTGATGACCCGCGGCAACACCGCCCAGATCGAGGCGTTCGGCGGGCTGCAGCGCACCACCCCGCTGCTCGCCGGGGCGTTCCTGCTGGCGGGTCTTTCCGGTCTGGCGCTGCCCGGCCTGTCCAGCTTCGTCAGCGAGTTCCTGGTGCTGGTCGGCAGTTATCCGCGCTACCCGGCGCTCGCCGTGATCGCCACCGTGGGCCTGATCCTGGCCGCGCTGTACATCCTGATCGCCTACCAGAAGATCTTCACCGGCCCGGCCCAGGACCGGTTCAGCTCCTGGCGCGACATCGGACGGCGCGAGCTGTGGGTGGTCGCTCCGCTGGTCGCGATCATCGTGGCGATGGGCTTCTATCCCAAGCCGGTGCTGGACGTGCTCAACCCGCCGGTCACCCGGACCATGAACGACCTGCAGGTCACCGATCCGAGCCATCAGGTCAGCGTCGCTGAAGGGACCGCCCCGTGACCGTCGCTCTCGCCGCCGCGCCGGCCTCCGTGATCGCTGCCGACTTCGTCCCCCCGCACCTGGACTACGCGGCGCTGCTGCCGATGTTCGTGGTCTTCGGCGCCTCGCTGATCGGCATCCTGGTCGAGGCCTTCGTCGGCCGCCGGTCGCGTCCGATGATCCAGTTCTGGCTCACCGTCGCCGCCCTGGTGATCGCCCTGGTGCTGACCGTCCGGCTGGCCGTCGAGGACACCGCCGTGCAGACCGCCGGCTCGGGCACCTCCGGCTCGGTGACGATCGACCAGGTGGCGCTGTTCCTGCAGGGCACCCTGCTGGCCCTCGCCGTACTGGCCACGCTGCTGATGTCCGAGAACAGCGCCGGAGAGGCGGGCAGCGCGTTCACGCCGCAGGGTTCCGCCGTCCCCGGCTCGGCCGCCGAGGCCGCGGCACTGCGCTCGGGCCTGGTGCAGACCGAGATCTACCCGCTGATGCTGTTCTCGGTCGGCGGCATGATGCTCTTCGTCGCGGCCAACGACCTGCTCACCATGTTCGTGGCGCTCGAGGTGTTCTCGCTGCCGCTGTACCTGCTCTGCGGCCTCGCCCGCCGGCGCCGGCTGCTCTCCCAGGAGGCGGCGCTCAAGTACTTCCTGCTCGGCGCCTTCGCCTCGGCCTTCTTCCTGTTCGGCTCGGCGCTGCTGTACGGCTTCGCCGGTTCGATCTCCTTCGGCGCCATCAACAACGCGATCACCGCGGCCGACGGTGTCGCCGTGGTCGGCCGTGACGGACTGCTGCTGATGGGCAGCGCGATGGTCGGTGTCGGTCTGCTGTTCAAGGTCGGCGCGGCGCCGTTCCACCTCTGGACGCCGGACGTCTACCAGGGCGCGCCGACCCCGGTGACCGCCTTCATGGCCGCCTGCACCAAGGTGGCCGCCTTCGGAGCGCTGCTGCGGGTGGCCTACGTCGCGCTGCCCGGCATCGCCTGGGACTGGCGGCCCGCGTTGTTCGGCGTCGCCGTGCTGACGATGGTGGTCGGCTCGGTGATCGCGGTGGTGCAGACCGACGTCAAGCGGATGCTCGCCTACTCCTCGATCGCACACGCCGGGTTCATCCTCACCGGCCTGGCCGCGCTCGACAAGAGCGGCATCAGCGGGGTGCTCTTCTACCTGTTCGCCTACGGGTTCACCACGATCGGTGCGTTCGCGCTGGTCTCGCTGGTGCGTGACACCACCGACGAGGGCATCGGCGGCGAGGCCTCGCACCTGTCCCAGTGGGCCGGGCTGGGCAAGCGGCACCCGGTGACCGCGGCGGCCTTCACGCTGTTCCTGCTGGCGATGGCGGGCATCCCGCTGACCAGCGGGTTCATGGGCAAGTACGCCGTGTTCTCGGCGGCGGTGGCCAACGGCGCCTGGGTGCTGGCCCTGATCGGTGTGCTGGCCAGTGCCGTCGCGGCGTTCTTCTACGTTCGGGTGATCGTGCTGATGTACTTCAGCGAGCCGACCTCCGGCCCCGGCACGGTGGTCGCCACCCCCGGCTACGGCACCCTGTTCACGATCCTGTTCACCGTGGCGATCACGGTTGTTCTCGGTGTGGCCCCCAGCGTGCTGTTCTCGCCCGCCGAGGCGTCCGCGATCTTCCTCCGCTGATCGCCCGGCCGTATCTACCGTTTCGGCAGGTTCGAGTGTCGCCGATGTCCCTTTCGGAACACCTGGTGGCTGCCTGCGGGGGCAATGAGACGATGGGCGCGTGAATGAGCTCGGTACCCCGTTG
Source organism: Kineosporiaceae bacterium (assembly GCA_036758885.1). GTDB lineage: Bacteria > Actinomycetota > Actinomycetes > Actinomycetales > Kineosporiaceae > DAIOVT01. The sequence continues at coordinate 5,270 of DAIOVT010000168.1, read as the reverse complement.
ACGGTCGCACTCAGCCTGCCGATGGACTCTGCGGAGCTGGACTCCAGGATCCGTGAGGGCCTGGCCACCGTCGAGGAGTCGCTGGCCACGGCGGTCAGTCAGACCGACCGCCTGGCCGACGACGTCTCCCGGCACCTGATGCAGGCCGGTGGCAAGCGGGTGCGGCCGATGCTGACCCTGCTCGCCGCCGAGTTCGGTGACCCGAGCCGCCCGGAGGTGGTGCAGGCGGCGACCGCGGTCGAGCTGACCCATCTGGCCACGCTCTATCACGACGACGTCATGGACGGCGCCGAGCGCCGCCGCGGGGCGCCCACCGCGCACGTGCGCTGGACCAACACCGTGGCGATCCTGATCGGCGACGTGCTGCTGGCCCGGGCGTCGTCCGTGGTCTCGGCGCTCGGCCCGGAGGCGGTGAAGATCCAGGCCGAGACGTTCGAGCGGCTCTGCCTCGGCCAGCTCCACGAGACCGTCGGCCCCGCCGAGCACGAGGACCCGGTCGCCCACTACCTGCAGGTGCTCGGTGACAAGACCGGCTCGCTGGTCGCCACCTCGGCGCGGTACGGCGCGATCTTCTCCGGCGCCGGCCCCGAGGTCGAGGCGGTCCTGCGTGAGTACGGCGAGAAGGTCGGTGTCGCCTTCCAGCTCGCCGACGACGTCATCGATCTGAGCAGCGACGGCGCCACCACCGGCAAGACCCCGGGTACCGACCTGCGTGAGCACGTGCCGACGCTGCCGGTGCTGCTGCTGCGCCGCGAGGTGGCCGAGGGCGGCGACGTGGCGTCCAAGGAGCTGCTCGAACTGCTCGACGGTGATCTCTCGGACGACGTGGTGCTCGCCGACGCCGTCGCCCGGCTCGCCGCGCACCCGGTCACCGAACAGGCCCGGGCCGAGGCCAACCGCTGGGCGACAGGTGCCACCGAGTTGCTCGAGCGGTTGCCTGAGTCGACCGCCCGTGACGCGCTGACCGCCTTCGCGGCCGCCACGGTCGCCCGCACCGCCTGATACGGCGCGGGTCAGGGCGGGAACTCGGCGGAACCGCGGACGACGAGTTCGGGCAGCAGCACCTGGCGCTGCTCGGGGGAGACGTCGCCGTTCATCCGGGCGAACAGCTGCAGGGCGGCGCGCCGTCCGAGTTCGTAGGTGTCCTGGGCGACGACGGTGACCGGTGGGTCCATCAGGTCGGCCAGCGGGAAGTCGTCGAAACCGACCATGGCACAACGCCTTTGCGCGCCGCGGGCTCGCAGTGCCCGCAGTGCGCCGATACTGATCATGTTCTGGGCGGTGAACAACGCGGTCGGTGGTTCGGGAAGCGAGAGCAGATTGAGTACGGCGCGCTGGGCGGCGTCCTCACCGTGCAGGTCCTCGACGACGAACTCCGGACGCATCGTCACCCCGGCCGACGACAACGCCTGGGAATAGCCGGCCAGCCGCTGCGCCGCGGTGGGCAGGGTGCGCCGGTCACCGAGGAAGGCGATGTCCCGGTGCCCGTGCTTGATCAGATGCCGGACGGCGAGCGTCGCCCCGGCGATGTTGTCGGTGAGCACCACGTCGGCCTCGATCCCCTGCGGGCTGCGATCGACGAAGACCACCGGGGTGTCCTCGGTGAGCTCGGCGGTCAGGTAGCCCTGGTCGAGCGAGGTCGGCATCATCACCAGGCCGTCGATGCGCCGCGCCGCGAACGCCGCGACCAGTTCGAACTCGCGGGTCTGCGACTCGTTGCCGCTGCCCGCCAGTACCGCTACGTCGTTCTGCCGGGCGACGTCCTCGATGGCCCGATGCACCTTGGCGGAGAACGGGTTCGCCAGGTCCTCGAGCACCAGGCCGATCGTCGCGGTGCGGCCGTCGGCGCGGCGCAGGCTGCGGGCGCCGAGGTTCGGCCGGAACTTCAGCTGCTCGGCGGCGGCCTGCACCCGGGTGCTCAGTTCGGCCGACACCCCGGACTCGTGATTGATCACCCGGGAGACGGTCTTCAGGCTGACCCCGGCCAGAGCGGCGACATCGCGCATGGTCGCCCGTGACGCCGAGCGCATCGGACGACGCAGCTGCCTGCGGACCGGTTCAGGGCGCTCATCACCGGCGCGGTGATTCTGGTCGTCCGAGCCCATGCCACCTCCACCGGGATCCGTCGCCTCCCCTTTCCGGAGGCGCGCCGACAATCGCCGTCCAGCACACAATAGAGAATTCCGGGGCCGATCTCGGTGCGGACATAATCCTGACCGCTCGAAAAGGGTGAATTCAGCTTTCGGCAGGAGCGGCTGCTGATCGGATCGAGTGCTGGATCTTGGCGAAAGTCGTTGGTGCCGTTGACCTTCTGGGTCGAGATCCCTGCTCGATGATCGGATCAATGATCCGAAAGCACTGTGTGGCTCACGCGCGTGCAGCAGCAGACCGGGTTGATCCTCGGAAAGAGCTCTCGATGAGGGCCGGTATTTCACGGCTGAAATCCGCCGATGCAGCCTGCAGTCGCTGATGGCGCGTGCCGCGAACCAGTTCCACGGTCACCGCGTCGGCGTCCTCGCCGTTGGACGTGCTGCGCCGGGGCCTATGGTGGGCGGGTGGACCTGCCCGTGATGCCGCCCGTGCGGCCGATGCTGGCCAAGGCCGTGGCGTCGATACCGCCGACCGGTCATGTCGAACCCAAGTGGGACGGTTTCCGTTCGATCGTCTTCCGGGACGGCGACGAGGTGGTGCTCGGCTCGCGCAACGAACGTCCGCTGACCCGCTACTTCCCCGAACTGGTCGAGTCGATCAAGGCGAACACGCCCCCGCGATGCGTGCTGGACGGTGAGATCGTCGTCGTCCAGGGAGACCGGCTCGATTTCGACACGCTGCAGCTGCGGCTGCACCCGGCGGCCAGCCGGGTGAACCTGCTGGCCGAGCAGATCCCGGCCTCGTTCGTCGCCTTCGACCTGCTCGCCCTGGGTGAGACCTCTTATCTGGAAAGGGATTTCGCCGAGCGGCGGGAAGCGCTCAGCACCGCGCTGTCGGCGGCGCGGAGCAGCCCGGACGCACCCGTGCACCTCACTCCGGCCACCGCCGACCCCGAGCTGGCGCAGCGCTGGTTCGAGGAGTTCGAGGGAGCCGGACTCGACGGCGTGATCGCCAAACCCCTTACCGGTGGCTACCTTCCGGACAAGCGCGCGATGTTCAAGATCAAGCACGAGCGGACGGCGGACTGCGTGGTCGCCGGGTTCCGCTGGCACAAGTCCGGCCCGATCGTGGGCTCGTTGCTGCTCGGCCTCTACGACGACGCGGGCAAGCTGCAGCACGTCGGCGTGTGTGCCTCGTTCCCGATGAGCCGCCGCGCCGAACTCGTGGAAACCCTTGCCCCGTACCGGATCCCGCTCGGTGAGGCGGCCGCGGCCGGGCATCCGTGGGCGGAGTGGGCCGATGCCCAGGCGCACGCCCAGGGCCGGTTGCCCGGGGCGGTCAGCCGCTGGAGCGCGGGCAAGGACCTCTCCTGGGAACCGGTGCGGCCCGAGCTGGTGCTCGAGGTCGGCTACGGGCACATGGAGGGCACCCGGTTCCGGCACACCGCGCAGTGGAAGCGGTGGCGCGCCGACCGCACCGCCGAGAGTTGCACCTACGACCAGGTGGAACGGCCGGTGCGCTACGACTTGGCCAAGATCTTCTCCGACTGATCCGGCCGCGCCGCGCGGCCGGCCACGACCGAGTCGGCGGTCAGCACCAGCAGTCCGGCCCAGACCAGCGCGAAACCGGCCCAGCGCACAGCGGGCATGTGCTCGTGCAGCACCACCACGGCGATCAGCAGTTGCAGCACCGGGGTGAGGTACTGCAGCAGACCGAGGATCGACAGCGGCACCCGGCGGGCCGAGGCCGCGAAGAGCAGCAGCGGCACCACGGTGATCGCACCGCTGAGCGCCAGCAGCACCGCGCTGCGGGCGCCGTTCACGGTGAAGTGCCCGTTGCCGCTCAGCTCGGCCCAGACCACGAAGGCCACGGCCAGCGGCCCCAGCGCGATCGTCTCGCCGGCCAGCCCGGTCAGTGCCGACAGCGAGGCACCGACCATCTTCTTGATCAGGCCGTAGAGCCCGAACGTGATCGCCAGGCTGAGGCTGATCCAGGGCAGCCCGCCGTAGCCGAGGGTCAGCACGAGAACCGCGACGGCGCCGAGTGCCAGCGCGACCCACTGCGCCCGGCGAAGGCGTTCGTGCAGTACGCCCACCCCGAGCAGCACGGTGACCAGCGGGTTGATGAAGTAGCCAAGGCTGGCCTGGTTCACCTGCTCGGACGCGACCGAGTACACGTAGATGCCCCAGTTCGTGGCCAGCAGCAGGGCGCCCAGGGTGAGCAGGCCGCCGAGCCGCCAGGACACCAGCGCCCGCATCTGCCGCCAGCCGCGCATCACGGTCACCGCGATCACGCAGACCACCAGCGACCAGAGCACCCGGTGTGCCACCACCTCGACCGCGGGCACCTCGCGCAACAGCACGAAGTACAGCGGAAAGGCTCCCCAGAGCGCGTAGGCGGCGATCCCGTAGGCGGTGCCCAGCCTCACCGGGGACGAATTCATCCCATGAGTTTAGGGCCGGTCCCTCACACGCGGGCGCGAATATTCTCCGAGCCCTCCCGCAACTCCTCCATGGCGTCGCGCCGCCCGTCGCCGTTGCGATGGGCCGCGTACGCCGGCGGCCCGGCCGGCTCCGAGACCGGCGGGGCATGTCCGTTCGAGGACGGCGCCACCTCGTACGCCGCGCCGGCCGTCGGGTCGCCGCCGCCCGCGGGCAGCGGGGCGAGGTCGCCGTCCTCGGCCGGCGGCCGGTGCCGCTCCCAGAACCGCGCCAGCGGTCCGGGCGCCCACCAGTTCCAGCGGCCGAGCAGCCGCATGGTGGCCGGCACCAGCAGGCCGCGCATCACCGTGGCGTCGAGCAGGATCGAGACGGCCATACCGACCCCGATCAGCTTGATGAAGGTGATCTGCGAGGTGGAGAAGGCGCCGATCACCACCAGGATCAGCAGCGCCGCGCTGGTGATGATCGGACCGGTGCGTTCCATCGCTGCGGCGACGGCGAGCTTGTTGTCGCCGGTCTTGTCCCAGATCTCGCGGATCCGGGAGAGCAGGAAGATCTCGTAGTCCGTGGTCAGCCCGAACAGGATCGCGATGATCAGGATCGGTTGGGTCAGTTCGACCGTGCCGGTCGAGGTGAAGTTCAGCAGGTCGGCGCCGTGGCCCTCCTGGAACACGAACACGACGACACCGAGCGATGCGGTGATCGTGGCCAGGGTGATCAGCACCGCCTTCAGCGGCA
>DAIOVT010000167.1:0-8006 GCA_036758885.1 Kineosporiaceae bacterium | reverse complement strand
CGCCGCCAGCAGCGGCAGGCTGACCAGGGCGACCGCGGGCGGGATCGACGTGCCGGAGTCGTTGGCGGCGAAGCCGATCACCGACATCAGCACCAGTGCGACACCGGCCTCGGGCAACAGCCAGATCCGGCGGTAGGCCTCCGACAGCAGCGGCATGCCGAATCGCGCCGGGCGGGCCAGCGCCCAGACCACCAGCACCGCGAGCAGCGGCATCGCGGCGGCGATCGGGCTCGAGGTGAGCACCTCGACGTTCTGCGCCAGTTTGCGCACGACCACGTCGTTGCCGCCGCCGTCGATCACCGTTTGCACGAACCGGCCCAGGTGGGTGCGCTGCTCCGCCGGGCGCAGCCAGTCGAGCACGAACACCGCCACCACCAACGCCGCGGTGCCCAACAGCACCAGTACCGCCCGCACCCAGGTCAACCGCACCCCGGCGGCACGCAGCGCCAGGAAGGCCATCGCGGGCAGCAGCGCCGGGGGACCGCCGACGTCCGCGCCGAGCGAGGGCAACAGGTCGACCAGCGAGGCGATCACCCCGAGCGCGATCAGCGCCGGAGCGGCCCACCGGGCCCGGCCGGCCGCGCGCAGGGCGTGCGCCAGACCCAGCCCGGCGAAGATCACGCAGGCGCCGAACACCCCGAACACCGGATTGCCGAAACCGTAGAAACGCCCGCCCACCAACGGATCCCCGCCCATCGCGGTGGTCACCGACAGCCGTGATCCGGTGGCCACGTCGGCGACCAGGACCACCAGGGCGAGCAGTGCCAGCGCGACCGCCGGACCGATCAGCGTGCGATCGGGGCGGCCGAACAACCGGGCGATCAGGACGGCGCCCACCGCCAGCGCCGCTGAGATCGCCAGGGCCAGGAACACCAGCGCGAGCAACGGTATCGAGCTGCGCCACCACGGCACCAGCGCGGTGAGCAGATCGGCGGCGGGCAACGCGGCACCGGTCAACAGCACCAGCTCGAGGGTCCGGAACCCGTTGCGGCGGGCGGGGTTACCCGCGCCGTCCTCGCCCCCGTGATCCGCCCGGCGGGTACCGGCCCGAAGCGCGAGGGCGAGCACCAGCGCGATCGCGGCGAGAATCAGCACGGTCAACGCGGTGTACCAGGTGCGCAGCGCCTGCCAGCGCATGGCCGCGCCCTGCTGGTCGCGCAGCTCGCCGATGGTCTGCTGTGCGCTGCCGCCGCTGGCCCGGGTGAGCATCGGCGAACCGTCGGCGACGTCCGGCACCGGCAGGCCGAGGGCGGTCATCAGCGTCGGCAGCAGATCGGTGTTCTGCACCATGCCGGGTTGCCGGGTGCTGTTGCTGGTCAGCTCGGCGGGGCCGGTGATACCGGAACCGGAACCGGAACCGGCATCGGCGCCCGCGCTGGTGCCGCCGGTGTGGCTGAGCGTGATCAGTTGCAGCGCAGGCGGTCCGGGCGCGTCGGCGATCGAGGCGAGCAGCACCGTGGAACCCTGTGGCAGCCGGGACATCGCGGTGGCCAGGGTCGCGTCCAGCGCCCGCGCCTGGGTCGCCCGCTCGGCGCCGTGGCCCGCCGGGACACCGGGAAGGTCGGCGACCACGACCTCCGGTTCGAGGGCCAGGGCCGCCGGCAGGTCGTCGATCGACCGCCAGGCGTGCGGTGTGCTGCCCTGGGAGTCGGCCAGGGCCACCGTCGCGAGCGGGCCCAGCGCGACCCGGGTACGTCCGGCGGCGCCGAGCCGGTCACCGAGGGTCCCGAGCCGGGCGTCGAAGCGGCGTCCGGCGGCGCGGTCGAGGTAGTCCTGCCAGTCGGGCACGGTGACCGCTCCGCCGTCGGCGCCCTGGTCGAGTTCAGGTTCCTGACAACGGACCAGCTCCATCACCCCGCCGTCGGGTCGGGCGGCGTCGGCGCGCCGTCCGGCGGAGATGGTCAGCGCGCCGTCCACCGGGCAGGCGACCAGTTCGACGCTGCGGGCCACCAGGTTGCCGGCGGCGCCGTGCTCGGCCAGGTCGAGCAGCGTGGGGGTGTCGGCGGAGACGTCGTCCCAGGTCAGCCCGGAGCTGAGGAACAGCACCAGCGGACGCGCCGTACCGGCACCGAACGCATCGAGTCCGCGCCCGCCGGTGCCGGCGCACGCGGAGAGCGCGAGCAGCAACAGCACCGCGCCGCACGCGGCGATCAGCCGAGCCGACCGGCGATGCAGACCGGATCGGTGATGCAGACCAGACACCGGTTCACCCTAGGCGTTGTGACGCCCGCCCACGCGCCGGGTCAGTTCCGCGGCCGCGGCATCGATCGCGGCCACCGCCCGGGCGATCTCGGGCGGCCGATCGGCCGGGTAGGTCAGCGCGACCGCGGCGATCGGCCGATCGGTGTGGTCGTACACGGCGGCGGCGATCGAGGCGAACCCGGGGGTGATCTCGCCGTCCTCGAAACCGTGCCCGCGGCGGCGGGTCTCCAGCAGCACCTGCCGCAGCGCGCTGAGACTGCCCGGGCCCAGACCGGTGCGATCGACGAACGCCGATGCGTCCGGATAGAGCGCGCGCACCTGTGCCGCGGGCAGTCCGGCCAGGATCGCCCGGCCGCTGGCGGTCAGGTGCGCGGGCAGCCGCACGCCCTCGTCGCTGACCAGGCTGGGACGCCCCGCCGCTCGCTGCTCGACGACGTAGAAGACCTCGTTGCCGTGCAGCACCACCAGATGTCCGCTCTGCTGCACCCGGGCCACCAGCGTCGAGAGCACCGGCCGGGCCAGCCGGGCCAGAGGGGCCGTGCGCGCATAGGCCGAGCCGAGTTCGAGCAGTCCGGGCCCGAGTCCGTACCGGCGCTCCTCGGGCAGATGCACCACCAGGGCGTCGTCGGCCAGCGCGGCGAGCAGCTGATAGGTGGTCGAACGGGGCAGGCCGAGATCGCGGGCGATCGCCGCCGCCGGCACCGGGCCGGGCTGGGCGGCCAGGTGCCGTAGGACAGCGACCGCCTGCCGCGCCGCCGGAACCAGTGTCATGCCCGCCTCCCGTACCGATCCGGGTGCCGACCTGCGCGTCGGCCCCATGGATCGCCTCGCGGATCGATTCGTGGATCGACTCATGGATCGACTCATGGATCGACTCGTGTGAATGTCTGAGGTCTCAGACGACGATACGCCGACGGTCACTGTCGCGGCCGTGCCCGGCCTGGTGACCTTGGGTCATGACGACAGGTACCCCCGCGCGGACCGGCGCAGCGCAGACCCAGCCGGCGTCAGCGATGCAGATCGTGCAGATCGGCGTCGACCCCTTGCTGGTGGACGACGTGGTGGCCGTCGCCCGGAACGGCGCCCGGGTCGAAATCGGACCTGGTGTGCTGGAACGGGTGGGCGAGACCCGGCACGCGATCGAGGCGCTGGCCGCCTCGCCCGAGCCCGTCTACGGGGTCTCCACCGGGTTCGGCGCACTGGCCACCCGGCACATCGCGGTCGAGGACCGGCAGCGGCTGCAACTGTCGCTGGTGCGTTCACACGCCGCCGGCACCGGGCCACTGGTCGAGCGCGAGGTGGTGCGGGCGCTGATGCTGCTGCGGCTGCGCACCCTGTGCAGCGGACGCACCGGGGTCCGGCGCGAGGTCGTCGAGACCTATGCGGCGATGCTGAACGCCGGCATCGCCCCGCTGGTGCACGAGTACGGTTCGCTCGGCTGTTCCGGCGACCTGGCGCCGCTGTCCGCCGTGGCGCTGGCCGCCTGCGGCGAGGGTGAGGTGCTCGACCGGGCCGGGGTGCGCCGTCCGGCGGCTGCGGTGCTGGCCGAGGCCGGCATCGAACCCCTTGTGCTGCAGGAGAAAGAGGGCCTGGCCCTGATCAACGGCACCGACGGCATGACCGGCATGCTGGCGCTCGCGCTGGCCGACCTGCAGATGCTGCTGCGTACCGCCGACGTTGCCGCGGCGATCAGCGTCGAAGCGCTGCTGGGCACCGACCGGGCCTTCGCCGCCGACCTGATGGCGTTGCGTCCGCACCGGGGTCAGGCGGCCAGTGCCGCCAATCTGCGGGCCCTGCTCGCCGACTCGGCGATCATGGCCAGTCACCGCACCGAGGATTGCCCCCGGGTGCAGGACGCCTACTCGCTGCGCTGTTCGCCGCAGGTGCACGGGGCTGCCCGGGACACCGTCGAGTACGCGAGAACCATTGCGCTGCAAGAGATGGCATCGACGATCGACAACCCGGTGGTGACCCTCGACGGGCGGGTGGAGAGCAACGGCAACTTCCACGGCGCTCCGGTCGGCTACGTGCTCGACTTCCTGGCGATCGCGGTGGCCGATGTGGCGAGCATCAGCGAGCGGCGCACCGACCGCATGCTCGACGTGGCCCGCAGTCACGGTCTGCCGCCCTTCCTGGCCGGCGACCCCGGTGTCGACTCCGGGCTGATGATCGCGCAGTACACCGCCGCCTCTCTGGTCAGCGAGTGCAAGCGGCTCGCGGTGCCCGCAAGTGTCGACTCGATCCCCTCCTCGGCGATGCAGGAGGACCACGTCTCGATGGGCTGGCACGCCGCCCGCAAGCTGCGTCGCGCGGTCGAGGCGCTGGCCTCGGTGCTGGCCGTCGAGCTGCTGGCCGGTACCCGGGCGCTCGACCTGCGCTCCCCGCTGGCTCCGGCTCCGGCCACGGCCGCGGTACGGGACCTGCTGCGTGGCAACGGGATCGCCGGGCCCGGTGCCGACCGGCACCTCGCCCCTGAGCTGGCGGCCGCGGCGGAACTGGTGGGGTCCGGCGCGGTCGAGGCGGCCGCCGCAACCGTCGTCGGTCCGCTTCCGTGAGCATTCTGTTCGCCAGGGTCTCGCCCCGCGCCCAGCCGATGTCGACGCCCGACCCCGATCGCGCTGAGGTCCGGAGGCATTCTGTGGCGTCCGAGCCGACAAATGCTGCCGGACCTCAGACTCGGATCAGGTCATCGAGCAACCGGGCGAACCGCTGAGGGTGGCTGACGTTCCAGGTGTGCCCCACTCCGGCGATCACTTCCAGGCGGGCGCCGGGGATCAGCCGGGCGCTCTGTCTGGCCCCGGGCAGGTTGGCCGGGTCGCGTGATCCGCAGACCACCAACGTCGGCGACTGGATTCGTGGCATCTGGCGGCGGAGGTCGACCCGGGCCGCTTCGGTCAGGGCGATCAGCAGTTCCTCGCGCGAGATCCCGTCGCCGGTCTCGACCAGGCGAGCCGGGAGCTTGCCGACGACGGCGTTCTGGGCGGCCATCAGCCGGCGAGGTGGTCGAACCTGGACGCCGCTCAGCAACAACCGGCCGACCCGGTGCGGGTGTTGCGCGGCCAGATGAACGGCGAGCATCGCGCCCAGCGACAGCCCGCACAGGTGCACGGTTCGTGGGGCCAGTTCGTCGAGCAGGGCCTCGACCCGCCGGGTGGCGTCTTCCATCGAGAAATTCGGGCCGATGCCGAGATCGGCTGCGTGGCAGACGAATCCGGCAGGCATCACCTCGATGACCGGTTTCCATGATGACGGTGTCTGACCACCACCGTGCAGCAGCAGGACGTGCTCGGTGCTCATCGTCGCCCCCTTGAGTCCTGGCGGTTCAGCGTCCGAGGTCTGAGATCACCTCGGCCCAGGGCGCGGCCGCCAGCACCGCGCCGGGAAGCACCAGTTTGGAACGACGTACCCCGGAACCGATCAGCGCCGCCGGCGCCTGCGTGAGTCGTGAGTCGACAAGCACCCGCCAGTCGGCAGGCAGGCCGATGGGGGTGATTCCGCCGTACTCCATGCCGGTCTCGGAGACCGCGCGTTCCATCGGCAGGAACGATGCCTTGCGGACGTCGAGCGCCTTGCGCACCAGGCCGTTCACGTCGGCCCGGGTGTCGGCCCGGACGACGCAGGCGGCCAGCCGCTCGATGCCCTCGCGCCGTCCGGAGACGACCACGCAGTTGAAACATGCCTCGATCGGGATCGTGTAGGCCTCGACGGTGGCCGCCGTGTCGGAGAGGTCGGGATCGATCTCGACCACGCCGATCCGGCCGGACTGGGTGCCCTGATCGGTGTCGGCCCAGCCGGCGAGGGCCTTGGCGACCGGCTCGGCGAGCAGATCAGGACGCTCCAGCGCGGGCACCAGCGACAGCGATCCCAGCGGAGGCAGCGAGGAGCCGGACACTGACTCGGGCACCGGGTCAGTCCAGACCGATGGCAAAGGCGTCGTCGGTCTCGCGGCCCGAGTAGGAGCGGAACGCGATGTGGGTCGTCGTCCGGCGCACCCCGGGCACCTTGCTGATGTGCTGCGGCACCAACTCGGCGAGCGCCTCGTGGTCGGCCAGCCGGCAGACGACGATCAGGTCGACGTCGCCGGCGCAGGAGTAGACCTCGTCGACCCCGGTCAGATCGGCGATCGCCTGGGCGGCCTCGGGAATCCGGTCGGCCTCGGCCTCGATGAGCACGATTGCGGTCAGCATCCGTCATGTCTATCAGGGCGGGGCCCGCACCGGCGCAGGCCCTCGTCCTCATCTCGCGAGCGCGACGGAACCGAGCCTGGGAAAGGCCCCGATCGGTGCACTTCTGCATGATCACGGGGTGTCTGGGATGTCAGACACGACGATGCTCGCGGGGGTGCCGCAAGGGGGGTGCCCGGCCGCACCTTTGAGGGAGCAGACGACGTCGAGCGCAGGCGGCTCGAGAAGGAGGCATCCGATGACCAGCACATCCAGCTCCGGCCCTCGTGAGGTGCGCGCCGCTCGCGGCACCACGCTGACCGCCCGGTCGTGGCAGACCGAGGCCCCGCTGCGGATGCTGATGAACAACCTCGACCCCGAGGTGGCCGAGCGTCCCGACGACCTGGTGGTCTACGGCGGCACCGGCAAGGCAGCGCGTGACTGGAACAGCTTCGACGCCATGGTGCGCACGCTGACCACACTCGCGGACGACGAGACGATGCTGGTGCAGTCGGGTCGCCCGGTCGGCGTCTTCCGGACGCACGAGTGGGCGCCGCGGGTGCTGATCGCCAACTCGAACCTGGTCGGCGACTGGGCCACCTGGCCCGAGTTCCGCCGTCTCGAGCACCTGGGCCTGACCATGTACGGGCAGATGACCGCCGGCTCCTGGATCTACATCGGCACCCAGGGCATCGTGCAGGGCACCTACGAGACCTTCGCCGCGGTCGCTGACAGGCGTTTCAACGGCACGCTCGCCGGAACCCTCACTCTCACAGCGGGTTGCGGTGGCATGGGTGGCGCGCAACCGCTCGCGGTCACCCTCAACGGGGGCGTCTGCCTGATCGTGGACGTCGACCCGCAGCGTCTGCACCGCCGCGTCGAGCACCGCTATCTCGACGAGGTGGCGAACGACCTGGACGACGCGATCGCGCGGGTGCTGGCCGCCAAGGCCGAGCGCCGGGCCCTGTCGGTGGGCGTGGTCGGCAATGCTGCGACGGTCTTTCCCGAACTGCACCGCCGCGGCGTCGAGATCGACATCGTCACCGACCAGACCTCCGCTCACGACCCGCTCAGCTACCTGCCCGAGGACGTCGACCTCGCCGACTGGCACGACTACGCCGACAAGAAGCCCGAGGAGTTCACCGACCGGGCCCGGGCATCGATGGCCAAGCACGTCGAGGCGATGGTGGCCTTCATGGATGACGGCGCCGAGGTCTTCGACTACGGCAACTCGATCCGCGACGAGGCCCGCCAGGGCGGCTTCGACCGCGCCTTCGCCTTCCCCGGCTTCGTACCGGCCTACATCCGCCCGCTGTTCTGCGAGGGCAAGGGCCCGTTCCGCTGGGCCGCGTTGTCGGGTGACCCGAAGGACATCGCGGTCACCGATGAGGCGATCCTGAAGCTGTTCAAGGACGACGACCGGTTGCAGCGCTGGATGCGTGGCGCCCGCGAACGCATTGCCTTCCAAGGGCTTCCGGCCCGGATCTGCTGGCTCGGCTACGGCGAGCGGGACAAGGCCGGCGCCCTGTTCAACGACCTGGTCGCCTCGGGCAAGGTGTCGGCGCCGATCGTCATCGGGCGCGATCACCTCGACTGCGGCTCGGTCGCCTCGCCCTACCGGGAGACCGAGTCGATGCTCGA
>DAIOVT010000166.1:0-8024 GCA_036758885.1 Kineosporiaceae bacterium | reverse complement strand
GCGGGACGCGGAAGAAGTGCTTCTTCGCCTCCTCGACACCCTTGGCGATCGCCGCCGGTACTTCCTTGGCCTTGCCGTAGCCGACGCCGACCATGCCCTCGCCGTCGCCTACCACGACCAGCGCGGTGAAGCTGAACCGGCGACCACCCTGGACGACCTTGGCGACGCGGTTGATCGCGACGACCCGCTCCAGGTAGTTGCTCTTCTCCTTCTCGGCGGCAGCATCCCGGCCACGACGGTCCTCGCGGCCGCGACGCTGCTCACCACCGGCACCGCCACCGCGGCGCTGGGTTCCATTCATCGCTAGTTTTCCTTCCGCAATCCGTCAGAATCCGAGACCGGCCTCGCGGGCGCTGTCAGCCAGCGCCGCGATCCGTCCGTGGTACTTGTTGCCAGCGCGGTCGAAGACCACGTTCTCGACCCCGGCGGCCTTGGCGCGATCCGCCACCAGCTTGCCGACAGCCTTGGCCCTGGCCGACTTGTCGCCGCTGACCGCGCGGACGTCGGTCTCCATGGAGGAGGCCGAGGCCAGCGTGACGCCGCGAGCGTCGTCGATCACCTGGGCCACCACGTGACGGCTGGAGCGGGTGACCACCAGCCGCGGACGCTCGGCGGTGCCGGCGATCTTCTTGCGGCCACGGGCCTGACGGCGGAGCCTGGCCGCCTGCCTGGCAGCCACTCCCTTGTGCGTTGACAGTGAGATAGCCATCACTTGCCCGCCTTTCCAACCTTGCGGCGAACTCGCTCGCCGGCGTACCGCACACCCTTGCCCTTGTAGGGCTCCGGCTTGCGGATCTTGCGGATGTTGGCGGCAACCTCGCCCACCGCCTGCTTGTCGATCCCGTACACGGTGAACTTCGTGTTGCTCTCCACCGTGAAGGTGATGCCCGTGGGGGCGTCCACCACCACGGGGTGGGAGAAGCCGAGCGCGAACTCCAGCTGCGTCGGGCTCTTGGCCGTGACGCGGTAGCCCACGCCCACGATCTCGAGCTTCTTCTCGTAGCCGTCGGTGACCCCGGTTACCATGTTGGCGACCAGCGTCCGGGTCAGCCCGTGCAGCGAGCGGGATTCGCGCTCGTCGTTCGGACGGGTGACCTCCAGTTCACCGGCGTCGTTGCGCGCGACCTTGATGGGCTCGCGGACGACGTGGCTGAGGCTGCCCTTGGGGCCCTTCACCGATACCGTCTGGCCGTCCAGGGTGATATCCACCCCGGCGGGCACGGTGATCGGGAGCTTTCCGATGCGTGACATCTTCTATCCTCCGATCACCAGACGTAGGCGAGGACTTCGCCGCCGACGGACTTGGACTTGGCCTCTTTGTCGGTCAGCAGACCCTGCGAGGTGGAGATGATGGCGATGCCCATGCCTCCGAGAACCTTCGGCAGCGCGGTGGACTTGGCGTACACCCGCAGGCCCGGCTTGGAGATCCGTCGGACGCCGGCGAGGGCGCGCTCCCGGTTCTGGCCGTACTTGAGCTGCAGCTTGAGGCTCTTGCCGACCTCGCCCGCGGCGGGCTCCAGCACCTCGTAGCCGACGATGTAGCCCTGATTCTTCAGGATCTCGGCGATGCCCGCCTTGATCTTCGAATGCGGCATGGTCGTCGAGTCGTGGTACGCCTGATTGGCGTTCCGCAGACGCGTCAGCATGTCTGCGATCGGATCAGTCATTGTCATGACGTGGTATTCACTTTCTCGCCGCGGTTTCCCCGGTGGGGACCTGCTGCGGGTTGGGTTGGGTCTGGATCACCAGGAGGACTTGATGACGCCGGGAAGCTCGCCCTTGTGGGCCATGTCGCGCAGGCAGACTCGGCACAGGCCGAACTTGCGGTACACCGCCTTGGGACGGCCGCACTTGTTGCAACGGGTGTAGGCGCGCACAGCGAACTTCGGCTTGCGAGCCTGCTTCACCTTCAGGGCAGTCTTGGCCATGGATCAGCTCACTTCTTCTTCTTGCCGACGTATGCCGGACGCTTCTTGACGGCCTTGGCGACCTCGTTCTCCGGGGCCTTGAACGGGAAGCCCAGCGCCTTCAGCAGCGCGCGACCCTCGTCGTCGTTCTGCGCGGTGGTCACGAACGTGATGTCCATGCCGCGGAGCTTGTCGATCTTGTCCTGGTTGATCTCGTGGAACATCACCTGCTCGGTCAGACCGAAGGTGTAGTTGCCCAGGCCGTCGAACTGACGAGCCGACAGACCGCGGAAGTCGCGGATCCGGGGCAGCGCCAGGGTGAGCAGCCGGTCGGCGAACTCCCACATCCGGTCGCCCCGCAGCGTGACGTGGCAGCCGATCGGCATGCCCTCGCGCAGCTTGAACTGGGCGATCGACTTGCGAGCCTTGGTGACGGTCGGCTTCTGGCCGGTGATCGCGGTCAGGTCACGCACCGCGGCGTCGATGACCTTGGAGTCCCGCGCCGCCTCGCCGACACCCATGTTCACCACGATCTTCACCAGACCGGGGATCTGCATCACGTTGTCGTAGCCGAATTCCTTGTGGAGCGCGGGCGCGATCTCCTCGCGGTACTTCTGCTTCAGACGCGGCAGCGTCTTCTCCGCAGTGGCTGCGGTCATCAGATTTCCTTCCCAGTCTTGCGGGCGATCCGCACGCTCCGGGTAGCGGTGTACTCCGAACCGTCCGGACGGCGCTTGGTCACCTCGCGGCGCTCGTAGCCGACGCGGGTGACGACTTCCTTACCGTCCACCTTGACCAGCAGCTGCACGTTCGAGGCGTCGATCGGCGCTTCGGTCGTGATGATGCCGGCGGCGTTGTTCTGCCGGGTGGAGTTGTTCTGGGTCTCCCGCTTGTGCTTCTTCACCAGGTTCACGCCCTGGACGGTGACCCGGCCGGCCTCGGGATCGACGGCGATGATCTCGCCCGTCACTCCCTTGTACTTGCCGGCGATCACCTTGACGCGGTCGCCCTTCTTCACATGCAGCGAATTCATCACAACACCTCCGGCGCCAGCGAGATGATTCGCATGTACTTCTTCTCGCGCAGCTCACGGCCGACCGGACCGAAGATGCGGGTGCCCCGAGGCTCCCCGTCACCCTTCAGGATCACGGCGGCGTTCTCATCGAACTTGATGTAGGAGCCGTCTGGGCGACGGGTCTCCTTGGTCGTCCGGACGATGACCGCCTTGACGACCTCGCCCTTCTTCACGTTGCCGCCCGGGATGGCGTCCTTGACCGTCGCGACGATCTTGTCGCCCAGGCCGGCGTAGCGACGCTTCGAGCCACCGAGCACCCGGATGCAGAGCAGTTCCTTCGCACCGGTGTTGTCGGCGACCTTCAGTCGCGTCTCCTGCTGGATCATCTGCAATCTCTCCTGGTCACTTGGCCTTCTCGAGCACCTCGACCAGCCGCCACCGCTTGGTGGCCGACGTCGGCCGGGTCTCCGCCACCCGAACACGGTCGCCGACACCGGCGACGTTTTCCTCGTCATGGGCCTTGAGCCGCTCGGACTTGGTCATGACCTTGCCGTAGAGCGGGTGCTTGACCCGGGTCTCGATGGAGACCACGACGGTCTTGTCCATCTTGTCCGACACCACGATGCCCTCGCGGACCTTGCGCGCCGAACGCTTGACGTCGTTCTCACTCATCAGACTCACTTGTCCTCATCGGGATCGGAAATGATGCCGAGGTTGCGCTCCTGCAGCACGGTGTAGATCCGCGCGATGTCCTTGCGGGCCTCGCGCAGCCGACCGTGGGATTCGAGCTGGCCGGTGGCGGCGGCGAACCGCAGCCCGAACAGCTCCTCCTTCAACTCCACGACCTTGGCGTTGAGCTCGTCGCGGGACAGTCCCCGCAGCTCGGCGGCCGTCACAGAGTTGGCCATCAGATGTCACCTGCTTCCCGCTTGATGAAGCGAGCCTTGAACGGCAGCTTGTGGATCGCCAGGCGCATGGCCTCGCGAGCGGTCTCCTCCGAGACGCCCGAGAGCTCGAAGAGCACCCGGCCCGGCTTGATGTTGGCCACCCACCACTCCGGGGAGCCCTTGCCGGAACCCATCCGGGTCTCGGCGGGCTTCTTGGTCAGCGGGCGGTCGGGGTAGACGTTGATCCACACCTTGCCACCACGCTTGATGTGACGGGTCATGGCGATACGGGCGCTCTCGATCTGACGGTTGGTCAGGTACGAGCCTTCCAGTGCCTGGATGCCGTAATCGCCGAAGGCCAGCTTGGTACCGCCCTTGGCAGCACCGGTCCGCTTCGGGTGGTGCTGCTTGCGGTGCTTGATCCTGCGCGGAATCAACATGGTCAGGCTCCTGCGGTCTGTTCGGCGGCGACCTCGGGGGCTGCCCCCTCGGCCACAGCCTCGGCGCGGCGGCGTCCGCCACGCTCGGGACGATCGGGACGTCCGCCGTCGCGGCGCGGGCCGCGAGCCGGGCGGGCGCGACCGCCGGCAGCCTGCCGGGCGGCCTTCTGGGCGGCGCGCTCGGCGCGGTTGCCGGAGACGTCGCCCTTGTAGATCCACACCTTCACGCCGATCCGGCCGAAGGTGGTGCGGGCCTCGTAGAAGCCGTAGTCGATGTCGGCACGCAGGGTGTGCAGCGGCACGCGTCCCTCGCGGTAGAACTCCGACCGGCTCATCTCGGCGCCGCCGAGACGGCCCGAGCACTGGATCCGGATGCCCTGGGCGCCGGCGCGCATCGCGCTCTGCTGCGCCTTGCGCATCGCGCGACGGAAGGCCACGCGGGCGCCGAGCTGCTCGGCGATGCCCTGGGCGACCAGCTGCGCATCGGTCTCGGGGTTCTTCACCTCGAGGATGTTCAGCTGCACCTGCTTGCCGGTGAGCTTCTCCAGCTCGGCGCGGACGCGCTCGGCCTCGGCGCCGTTACGGCCGATGACGATGCCCGGACGCGCGGCGTACAGGAAGATGGTCACCCGCTCGCTGCGGCGCTCGATCTCCACCGAGGAGATGCCGGCCCGCTCCAGGGTCTTGCTCAGGTAGCGGCGGATCTTGACGTCCTCGGACACCAGGTCGGCGTAGTTCTTGTCGGCGTACCACCGGGTCTTGTGATCGGTGGTGATCCCCAGGCGGAAGCCGTAAGGGTTGATCTTCTGACCCATGCTCAGGCCTCCTTCGGTTCGACGACGACGGTGATGTGGCTGCCCCGCTTCAGGATCCGGCTGGCCGAACCCTTCGCCCGGGGGCGAATCCGCCGCAGGGTCATGCCCTCGTCGACGTACGCGACGGAGATGTACAGCGCGTCACCGCGCAGGCCTTCGGTGTGCTCGGCGTTGGCCTTGGCACTGGCGACCACCTTGTAGACCGGCTCGGAAGCCGCCTGCGGGGCGAACTTCAGCACGTCCAGGGCGGCGTCCACGTCCATGCCGCGCACCAGGTCGACCACTCGACGCACCTTCATCGGCGACATCCGGACATGACGCGCGATCGCGTACGAGCCAGGACGATCCCCGAGCAGGGCAGCGCGACGGCTGGGTCGCTCCTTGTTGCTACTCACAATCAGTTCCTTCTCTCGTTGCCTAGCGGCGACGCGACTTCTTGTCGTCCTTGATGTGCCCGCGGTAGGTGCGGGTCGGGGCGAACTCGCCCAGCTTGTGACCGATCATCGCGTCGGTCACGAACACCGGGACGTGCTTGCGACCGTCGTGCACCGCGAGGGTGTGACCGATCATGTCCGGGGTGATCATCGAGCGCCGGGACCAGGTCTTGATGACCTGCTTGGTGCCCTTCTCGTTCTGGAGGTCAACCTTCTTCGCCAGATGGTCATCGACGAAGGGGCCCTTCTTCAGGCTGCGTGGCATCTATCTCACCTGTCCCAATCAGCGCTTCTTGCCGCTCTTGCGGCGGCGGACGATCAGCTTGTTGCTGGCCTTGTTCTTGTCGCGGGTGCGGCCTTCCGGCTTGCCCCACGGAGTCACCGGGTGACGGCCACCGGAGGTGCGACCCTCGCCACCACCGTGCGGGTGGTCGATCGGGTTCATCACCACGCCGCGGACGGTCGGGCGGATGCCCTTCCACCGGTTGCGGCCGGCCTTGCCCCAGTTGATGTTCGACTGCTCGGCGTTGCCGACCTCGCCGACGGTCGCGCGGCAGCGCACGTCCACCATCCGCATCTCGCCCGAGGGCAGACGCAGGGTGGCGTACTTGCCCTCGCGGGCGACCAGCTGGATCCGGGCGCCGGCCGAGCGGCCGATCTTCGCGCCGCCACCGGGCCGCAGCTCCACCGCGTGCACGGTGGTACCGACCGGGATGTTGCGCAGCGGCAGGTTGTTGCCGGGCTTGATGTCGGCTTCCTCACCGGCCTCGACCTTGTGACCCTGCTTCAGGCCCTCGGGGGCGATGATGTACCGCTTCTCGCCGTCGGCGTAGTGCAGCAGCGCGATCCGCGCGGTGCGGTTCGGGTCGTACTCGATGTGCGCGACCTTGGCCGGCACGCCGTCCTTGTCGTAGCGCTTGAAGTCGATCAGCCGGTAGGCCTGCTTGTGACCGCCGCCGATGTGCCGGGTGGTGATCCGGCCGGAGTTGTTACGGCCGCCGGTCTTCGGCTTCGAGGTGGTCAGCGACTTCTCCGGAGTGGAGCGGGTCACCTCGGCGAAGTCCGACACCGACGAGCCGCGACGGCCCGGGGTGGTCGGCTTGTACTTACGAATAGCCATGTTCTCGTCCTCTTCGCTCTCAGACCGCCGGGCCGGAGAAGATGTCGATGCGCTGGCCGTCGGCCACCGACACGATCGCCCGCTTGCTGTCGGCGCGCTTGCCCCAGCCGTAGCGGGTGCGACGGCGCTTGCCGATGCGGTTGATCGTGTTCACGCTGGTGACCTTGACGCCGAACACCTGCTCGACCGCGATCTTGATCTGGGTCTTGTTCGCGTCGCGCGCCACCTCGAAGGTGTACTTGTTCTCATCGAGCAGGCCGTAGCTCTTCTCGCTGACGACCGGCGCGAGCAGAATGTCGCGGTGGTCGGTGATCTTGTAGTCGCTCACTTCGCGGCCTCCTCGTTCTCCTGCGCGCCCTGGCCGGTGAAGACCGCCAGCGCAGCGGTGGTGAACACCACGTCGTCGCTGAGCAGCACGTCGTAGGTGTTCAGCTGGTCGACCGCGATCGCGTGTACCGAGGCGACGTTGCGCAGGCTCAGCCAGGCCACGTCCTCGTCCCGGGACAGGATCACCAGCAGCTTGGCGCCGCCGATCTCGGCCAGCGCCGCCAGCGCCGCCTTGGTGGAGGGGGTCTCGTTCGCCACGATCTGGTCGATCACGTGCACGCGACCCTCGCGAGCCCGATCCGAGAGCGCACCGCGCAGGGCGGCGGCGATCATCTTCTTGGGCGTCCGCTGGGCGTAGCTGCGCGGCTGCGGGCCGTGGACGACACCGCCGCCGGTCCACTGCGGGGCGCGGCGCGAACCCTGGCGGGCGCGGCCGGTGCCCTTCTGACGCCACGGCTTGGCGCCACCACCGGCGACCTCCCCCCGGGTCTTGGTGGCGTGGGTGCCCTGGCGGGCAGCGGCCTGCTGGGCCACCACGACCTGGTGGATCAGCGGGACATTGGTCTGGGCGTCGAAGTCCTTGGCGGGCAGATCGACGGTCTTCTTGGTGCCGAGCACCTTCACGGTCAGGGACTCGCTCATGCCTGGGCTCCCTTCTTGGCGGCGGAGCGCACGACGACGAGGGCGCCCTTGGGGCCGGGCACGGAGCCCTTGACCAGGATCAGCCCGCGCTCGGCGTCGACCGCGTGGATGGTGAGGTTCTGCACGGTGACCTTCTCCACGCCCATGCGCCCGGCCATCCGGGTGCCCTTGAAGACGTGGGAGGGAGTGGCCGAGGCGCCGATGGAGCCCGGCGAGCGGTGCTTGCGGTGCACACCGTGGCTGGCGCGCAGGCCGCCGAAGCCGTGCCGCTTCATGACGCCCGCGGTGCCCTTGCCCTTGCTGACGCCGGTCACGTCCACGATCTCGCCGGCGGCGAAGACCTCGGCGGTCAGCTCCTGCCCGAGTTCGTAGGTGCTGGCGTCGGAGGTTCGCAGCTCCACCAGGTGCTTGCGGGGCGTCACGCCGGCGCGGTCGAA
>DAIOVT010000165.1:0-8026 GCA_036758885.1 Kineosporiaceae bacterium | reverse complement strand
CGACGCCCGCCGCCTGCTGGCCACCGGCGCCCCGCCCGGCACCGTCGCCAAACGCCTTGGCTACGGCCATGTCTCGGGTTTCAGCAAGGCGTTCCGCGCCGCGCACGGAGTCTCGCCTCGCGAGTATCAGCAACAGGAACTGGCCTGGCACTCGGCGACGCCGAGCTGACTGACTCACCGGCCCGATCAACGCACGGGCTTGATCGACTGACTGGCGCGGCTACCGGACGGACTGTTCGACCAGCACCGCCAGGGACGCCTCGGCCGGTCGACGAGTCGGCAGAAAACAACCGAATCCGCGGCTGAAAGGGTGGTTTTGTGCCGACTCGTGGCAGGTCGTGGCGGTCGGTTCTGCATGATCACGGGCAGGTTCGGGTGCCTCGGCGGTTTCCTGCGTGACGGGTGTCGGCGCCCCTCCCTCTCGGCCACCCGGCACGCTACCCACCGGCCTCGGCCCGCCGGTTCTCCCGCCGCTGGTACTCGCGGGGTGAGATGCCGTGCGCCGTCGTGAAGGCCCTGCTGAACGCCGCCGCGCTGGTGTAGCCGAGCTGCCGGTACACCTGCCCCGGAGACTCGCCGAACAGCAGCAGCTCGCGGGCCGCGTGCATTCTGATTCGCGCGCGCCACAACGGAAAGGTGTCGCCGGTCTGGGTCATGAACTCACGGCCGAGCAGCTCGGGTGTGGTCTGCAGTTGCGCGGCCCAGCCGGCGAGGCTGCGCGGGTCGGCCGGGTCCCGGTGCAGCGCGGCAGCGATGTCGCCGAGCACACCGGTCAGGGCGCCCGCACCCGGGGGCACCGAACGGAACTGTTCGTGGAACAACTCCGCGGTCAGCGCACCGCGGCCGGTCTCGGGCCGGAACAGCGTGAACTCACTCAGCATCGTGTGCAGCAGAAAGGGTTCGGCCGCGGGCGGAAAGGTGAAGACGGTCAGCTCGTCGACGCCGGCCTGCACCCGGCCGTGCCGCGTTCCGACGGTCATCATCAGCGAGCCGGCGGCGAACTCGACGCTGTGCGTGAGGCCGGCCGGAACCCAGATCAGCTGGTTCTGCTGCAGCGTCCAGCGCCGGGTGCCGATGCGCAACTGCACCTCCCCGCGGTACACCCACATCAGTTCATGGCGAGGGTTGACCCGATCCCAGAAGGAGCGCGCGGGTACCCGTGGAACTGCCTCGGCGGCGCCCGCCGCAAGACCGATGGCGTCCTCGACGCTCGGCTCGTCCTCGATCACCAGCTCGGCGGGCCGCCCCGAGCGGCAGCGGACGTACTCGCGCGGCGTGAGAGCGGTGTGCCGGCGGAATGCCTTGGTGAATCCGGTCGGCGTGCCGTAGCCGACGTGCCGCCCGGTCCAGCCGATCGGGCGACCCTCGTCGAGGTGGCGCGCGGCGGCGGCGATCCGGGCCCGGGTGCGCCAGACCGAGAAGGTCATCCCGGTCTCATGCAGGAACTGTCGCTGCAGGGTCTTGCCGCTGATGTTCTCGCGCGCCGCGAACTCCTCGGCGTCGCGCATCGAGCCGGGGTTGCGCAGCAGCGCACGAGCCACAAAGAGCGCCTCCCGGGAGCGAGGCAGGGGCAATCCGCGCAACCCGGCGGGCGTCCGGTCGCCCACGGCGGGAATCTGCGCGATCAGACGCAACAGCGCCCCGGAGCCCGGAAGCACGTCCCGGGTGTAGGAGTTGTCGTCCCAGCGGTGGATCAGCCAGTCCACCCAGCCCGGGGGGATGGCCACCACGTGCACCTCGGCGAGGGCGCCGGTCAGCTCGGCCGGCTCCGAGAAGAACGGGATCACCACGGCGCCTTCGTCGGTGCGGGTGCAGTGCTCCACCCCCGGTGGCACCCAGATCGCCTCGCCGGCCGCGAGCCGGTACGTCGAGCCGCCGGCCTGCACCGTCGCCGCGCCCGTATGCACCCAGAGCAGAACGGGCTCCTGCTCCTCGGTCAGCGGACCCACCACCATCGGCGGGATCACCGGCGGCGTCACCGAGATGGCGTACGGCGCGAGCGTCGCTGTGGCCGAGGACACCCTCACCCTCCCTGACATGCAAAGAAATAGTCCGGTCAGGACGAAAATACTAGGTTAGGGCACCCTAATCTTCAGCAACAGTAACAACCACCCGCTCACCTGCACGCTTTGATCATCGTCGCCGACCACAGGAGATCCCGGTGCCACGTCACGGTCGCCAGACGACGGTGTTCCCGGTCGCGCTTCGCGAGGCCCACGTCGCCCGGATCACCGATGTCACCGCAGGCATGCGCCGGGTCACTCTGACCGGTGAGCAACTGGGCGCCTTCGTCTCCCCGAGCGGCGTGCAGCTACCGGGCTTGCGCAGTGACGGCTTCGACGACGACATCCGGCTGTTCTTCACCGCACCCGGCGCGGCGGCACCGACCCTGCCCACCCAGGGCGAGGGAAAACTGTTCTGGCCCAAGGAGGGACGCCCGCTGTACCGGGCTTACACGGTGCGCCGCTGGGACGCCGATTCCGGCGAGCTGGACGTCGACTTCGTCAGGCACGGCATCGGCCTCGCGACGACCTGGGCCGATCGGGCGCGGGTCGGCGACCGCATCCACTTCTTCGGCCCGCACGCCTCGGCAGGGCTGCCGCAGTGGCCGGACTGGCTGCTGATCGCCGGTGACGAGACCGCCCTGCCCGCGATCGGCCGCCTTCTCGAGGAGTTGCCCGGCACGGCACGGGCGCAGGTGTTCATCGAGCTCTCCGCGGCCGGCCACCGGCAGGAGCTGGAGGCACCGCCGGGGGTCGAGATCACCTGGGTCTGCCCCGGCGGTGCCGTCACCGGGACGTCCCCGTTGCTCAGCGCCGTCCGTGCCGCGCCCTGGTGGGACGGCGAGGTGTACGCCTGGCTCGCCGGGGAGCAGGCGGTGGTGCGCGACCTGCGCCGGCACCTGATCGAGGACCGCGCGCTCGCGAGGACGGCGATCGACTTCAGCGGTTACTGGAAGCGCTCCGAGGTGGTTGCGCTGGCCGGCGACGCGGCGGTGCCGGACACCGAGACCACCTCGGCGGCCGAACGCTTCCACGACCTGGTCGAACTCGTGCCGCCGATCGCGATCCGGGTGGCCGTCGGGCTCGGCATCGGTGACCTGATCAGCCGCGGCGTGCAGACCCTGCCCGAACTGGCTCGGCGCACCGGCAGCGACGAACGCGCCCTGGGCAAGCTGCTGCGCTACCTGCAGTCGATCGATCTGCTGGCCCAGCCCGAGCCGGGGCGGTACACGCTGACCGAGCTCGGCGAGTTCCTGACCGACGAGTGGTGGGTCGAGCAGCTCGACCCGGCTGGTCCGGAGGGGCTTGCGTCGGCCGGTATCACCGGTCTGGCCGAATCGATCCGCACCGGCGAGGCGGCCTACGTCTCGGTGACCGGGCGCCCGTTCGCCGACGTCCGGGCCGAACCGGCCTACGCCGATGCCCTGCTGGAACGGTCCGCCGAGCACGCGACCTATCTCGCGCCGGCACTGGCCGAGCTGCCGGTGCTGACCACAGCGGACCGGGTGGTGATCCGCTCGCCCGGCGCAGGCGTCGACGCCCGCGAGCTCACCGCCCGGCACGGCGGCGTCACGGTCACGATCAGCGCCGCACCCGGTCAGGCGCGGTGGCTGCGAGCCGATCTTCCGGTCTGCGTGCCGGACGCCGCGCACCGCGCCCGGATCGACATCGCCGAACAGGGACCCCTCGACCCCGCTCCCGCGGCGGACGTGGTGCTACTGGTGCATGTTCTCGACGGATTCGACGACACCACGGCGGCGACCGCGCTGCGCGCCGCCGCGGCCGGGCTGAGCGTCGAGGGGCGAGTGCTGCTCGTCGAGGACACCTTCGACACCGACGAACTCGACGAGCACGACGGCGAGGCCGATCTGGCCGCACTGACCCGCGACGGCACCGGGTTGCGCACCGGGAACGAACTGGACGAGATCGTTCGCGCCGCCGGGCTGCGGCAACACCGCACCCACACCGTCGGCTGGGGCGAGAGCGTGCGCGAACTGATCCCCGAGCGCCCGCCCGACCCCTGACCGGATCGCTCGACAGACCCGCCGAAACGCGGCGCTTCCCCGATCCGAGCGCTGCACCGAGAGAAACAGGAACCAGCATGGCCTTGACCCGAACGCGCCGGCGCACCGTCACGCTTCTGGCGGTGATGATCAGCGCCGTCCTGGCCCTCACCGCGTGCGCCCGCGACAGCGCAGGCACCGAGGACGCCGCGACATCGCCGTCCTCGTCAGCGGGCGCCTTCCCGGCCACGATCGACACCGCCTACGGCAAGGTCACCGTCGACGAGAAGCCGCAGAAGATCATGGTTCTCACCACCGCCTACCTGGACCTGCTGAACATCCTCGGTGAACGACCCAGCGCCTGGAACAGCAGCTTCGACGACGAGAAGTCGTTCCTCGAGTGGTACCCCTGGCTGAAGGGCACCTACGACGTCCCCTCCGATCCGGCTCTGGTCACGGCCGAGTACACGCCGGCGGCCGAGGCGATCGCCGCCAAGGCACCCGACCTGATCCTCACCGACATCTGGAACGTCGACGAACCGCTCTACGCCCAGCTCTCCAAGATCGCGCCGACCTACGTCGGCATCGAGACCAAGACGCAGACCTCCTGGCAGGACAACCTCACCGCGCTGGCGAAGCTCACCGGCCACGACCCCGCAATCGTGCAGAAGGTCGAGTCCGAGCTCGACACGACGATCGCCGCCCAGGCCGAACTTCTACCGGGCTTGAAGGGCAAGACGTTCCAGGTGCCCGTCTTCAGCGGCACGCCGCCGCAGTTGTGGCTCACCGAGTTCGCCAACGACCTGCTCGGGGCGCTGGGGCTGGTGCCCGGCAACGAGCAGCCGGCGAACGGAAAGACGAACGCCGACGTGCCACCGATCTCGCTGGAGAACATCGACCGGATCAATGCCGATGTGGTGATCGTGGCGGCCGCCGGCTCGCTGGGCCCCGAGGCGAGTGCCGAGGCGTTGAACAAACTCAAGGCCGACCCGCGGTTGCCGACCCTGCCCGCGTCGAAGAACGGGACGCTTCTCCTCACCAGCTCGAACGAGTGGTCGGCGGTCAACGGCGGCACGCCCGCCAGCTATCGCTGGTGGCTCGGGCGGATCGTCCCGCAGCTCGAGAAGTCGACCCTGAACCAGGCCGGCCGATAGCCGTCCGGTCGAGTGTCCCGGTCGCCGATCCCGTCTCGACCCGGACACTCTGCTCCTGATGAAGGACTGGCCATGACGGCTTCCACCATGCCGGGCGCCGCGTCCCGTACCGAGGACGCGGCGTCCCGCGTGCGCCGGGCGACCATGCCGAGCTCGCGGCGGCGGCGGCTCATCGGCCTGCTGCTCACGATCGCCGGGTTGCTGGCGCTGCTGCTGCTGAGCGTGGCGGTGGGCTCGAAGGCCATCCCGCTGCCGACCGTGATCGACGCGCTGGGTAACAACACAGGCCAGGGCGACGCCTACGTGATCTGGCAGATGCGCATCCCGAGAACGGTTGTCGGCTGTGCCGTGGGCCTCGCTCTCGGCGTCGCCGGAGCGCTGATCCAGGCGCTCACCCGCAACCCGCTCGCCGATCCGGGGATCCTCGGGGTGAACGCCGGCGCCGCGTTCTTCGTGGCCATCGCCGTCGCGGTCTTCGGGGTCACCTCGATCAACGGCTACGTGTGGTTCGCGTTCGCCGGGGCCCTTGTTGTCACCGTGGTCGTGTACGTGATCGGCTCGGCGGGACGCGGCGGTGCCGACCCGGTGCAGCTCACCCTCGCCGGCGTAGCTCTCGACGCGGTGCTGTCGGGCATCGTCACGGCGATGGAACTGAGCGACCGCGAGACCTTCGACCAGATGCGCAACTGGAGCGCGGGGAGCGTCGTCGGGCGGGGCTGGGACGTACTCGTACCGGTGCTGCCGTTCCTTCTTGTGGGGGTGCTGCTCGCGGCAGCCGCAGCACCCGCCCTGAACTCGATCGCTCTGGGCGACGATCTGGCCAGGTCTCTCGGCGCGAACGTGACCCGGACCCGGATCGTCGTTGTGCTCGCTGTGACCCTGCTGGCCGGCGGTGCGACGGCGATCGCCGGGCCGGTCGGGTTCGTCGGCCTGATGATCCCGCACGTCGCCCGCTGGCTCACCGGGCCGGACCAACGCTGGATACTCGCGTACACGCTGTTGCTCGCGCCGTCCCTGGTACTGGCCGCCGACATCGTCGGCCGCGTCGTGATCCGGCCCGGCGAGTTCCCGGTCGGCATCGTCACCGCCTGCGTCGGCGCGCCGGTACTCATCCTGCTGGTCCGGCGCAGGAAGGCGAGCGGGCTGTGACCGCCGACGGACACACTGCGCAGCGCCTGTACCCGGGCGACCGGAGCACCCGCAGGGTCGACTTCGGGCACCGGGTCCTGGTCATGCGTCGAGGCCGTTTCGCCATGCGCTGGCAGGCCCGGGCGATCGTGGTCTGCGCGATCCTCGCCGTCCTGTCCCTGGCCGTGACGATCTGGGCGCTGACCCTGGGCGCCTACCCGCTGTCCCTCGCCCGGGTGTGGGCGGCGTTGACCAACGATCCGGAGGCGGGATTCGCCCGCACCGTGGTCGTCGAGTGGCGTGCCCCGAGAGCGCTGGCCGCGGTCGTCTTCGGCGCGGCTCTCGGCGCCTCCGGGGCCGTGTTCCAGTCGATGACCCGTAACCCGTTGGCCTCCCCCGACATCATCGGGTTCACCGCCGGGTCGTTCACCGGTGCGCTGGCGGTGATCATCGTCATCAACGGCACCTACCTGCAGCTGGTCGGCGGGGCGATCGTCGGCGGGATCGCGACCGCGCTACTGGTCTATCTGCTGGCCTGGCGACGAGGGGTGCAGGGCTTCCGGCTGATCATCGTGGGCATCGCGGTCTCCGCAGTGCTGGGCTCGATCAACACCTGGCTGATGCTCACCGCAAAACTGGAGGTGGCGCTGTCGGCGGCAGCCTGGGGTGCCGGTTCGCTCACCGGCACCGGATGGCTGCATGTGCTCTGGGGCGGCACCATCATCGTCGCGCTGCTCGTCGCGGTGAGCACGCTCGCGCCCGGGCTTCGCCAACTCGAACTCGGGGACGACGCGGCCCGGGCCACCGGTGCCCGCTCGGAGCCGATCAGGTTGTGGATCATGGTGCTGGGGGTCGGCCTGATCGCCGTGGTGACCGCAGCGGCCGGGCCGATCTCGTTCATCGCGCTGGCCGCTCCACAGATCGCCCGCCGCGTCGCCCGCACCCCCGGGATCACGATCGCCCCCGCCGCCTTCATGGGCGCCCTGATGCTCGCCGCGGCCGACGTGATCAGCCAGCATCTGCTGCCCGTGATTCTTCCCGTCGGGGTGATCACCCTGGTGCTCGGCGGCTCCTACCTCGTCTGGCTGATCGTGCGAGAGGTACGCCGCCGTGCCTGACCCGAAGCGTCCGGAAGGGAAGCACCAGATGACCACACGCCTGCACGTCGAGGCGGCGACGATCGGCTACGACACCCGGGTCATCTGCGACCAGTTGACCGTGGCGATCCCGGACGCATCGTTCACCGTGATCGTCGGCCCGAACGCCTGCGGTAAGTCGACCCTGCTGCGGGGGCTCTCGCGGTTGCTGAAACCCGCTGCGGGACAAGTGATCCTGGACGGCGCCGACATCCACTCACACAAGGCGAAGGAGGTCGCCCGCCGGGTCGGGCTGCTGCCGCAGACCTCGATCGCACCGGACGGCATCACCGTGGCCGATCTGGTGGCGCGGGGGCGGTACCCGTACCAGCGGCTGATCAGGCAGTGGACCGAAGCCGACGAGGAGGCGGTGCTGGCGGCGATGGACGCCACCAACACCACCGACCTCTCCGGCCGGCTTGTCGACGAACTCTCCGGCGGGCAGCGGCAACGCGTCTGGGTGGCGATGGCGCTGGCCCAGGAGACCGGCATCCTGCTGCTCGACGAGCCGACCACCTTCCTCGACATCGCCCACCAGATCGACCTGCTCGAACTGTTCACCGATCTCAACCAGGCCGGACGCACCCTGGTCGCCGTGCTGC
>DAIOVT010000164.1:0-8052 GCA_036758885.1 Kineosporiaceae bacterium | reverse complement strand
CATCGCTCACGCCCGTGCACTGTCAGCGGCCACGATGTCCAACATCCGCCAGAACCTCGTGTTCGCCTTCGCCTACAACGTCGCAGGCATCCCAGTGGCGGCCGGCGTCCTCTACCCGGTGTTCGGCCTCCTGCTGTCCCCGATCATCGCGGCCGCAGCCATGGCGCTGTCGTCCGTCAGCGTCATCAGCAACGCGCTGCGGCTACGGACCAAGGCCCTCTAGCGGTGACCACGCGAGCCGGACCACGGAGGGGCGCAGCGCCAGGCGCTGCGCCCCTCCGTGACCGCATGGAGGACCCACATCCGTGTACGAGCCGACGGGCTCTCGCAGCGCTCACAATCCGCTGCTCTCACCGCGTACGGCGACAACGGCTCGCCTGCCCCGCGACACCTGAATCAGGCCGTCGGCCGCAAGGGCAGCCAAGGCGCGATGAGCGGTGCCGGCAGCGACGGTGAACTGCGCCGCCAGCTGAACGACGGTCGGGAGCTGATCGCCCGGCCGGAGCCGCCCCTCGGCGATGTCGGTGCGCAGGGAGGCAGCGATCGTTGCGTAGGGTCCACGGGCCGGCGGTGGGGTGGGAATTGGTGTCGGGAGGATGCTCGCGATCGTGTCCGCAGCCTTGCGATCCGCCTCGTCAACCCATGCGGCGTACACCTTAAGCGTCGTTGCGCCGCCACCGCCGTGTCCCAGTCGGCCGGCGACGGTGCGCAGGTCGACGCCGGCGGCCAGGAGCTCGGTCGCGGAGTAGTGGCGAAGCGAGTGAAGGCGCGTGCTTCTGAGGCCTAGCCGTGTGGCCATCCGCCGGTAGCGCTGGCTCACCGACCGAGGGGCCATCGGGGTGGAGTAGTCGGGAGACGACGAGAACAGGAAGGCATCGTCGGTGAGCTTGACATTGAGCTGCTGCTGCAACGCCTCGACGCGCGCCCGGTGCTCGGCCAGCAGGCGCAGCGTCTCGGAGTCGATGCCGATCCGGCGCTGGCCCTCCGTCTTGGTCGCCTTCTCCTTGATCCCGGAGCGCGGCTGAGAGGTCGAGCGGGAGACCCAGAGGGACGAGCGCTCGACGTCCAGGTCACTCCAGCGCAGTGCGCACAGCTCGCCACGGCGGCAGCCGGTCACCATGGTCAGCCAGACCACCAGGCCCCACTCCGGGTCGGTCCAGGCGTCGTTGAGCAGCGCTGCCGCTTCGGCGGCGGAGGGTGGGTCGGGGTGCGTCCTCTTCGGCGAGGGGGCCTCGGCCAGCGTGGCGACATTGACCGAGACGTAGCGCCAGCGGAGCGCTCGTTCGAGCGCCCCGCGAATGATGTAGTGGATCTTCCGGGTCGTGCTCGACGAAAGGGGCGCGCAGGTGTGGCCCTTCGTCGGCCGCTTGCCGCACAGATGCCTGCAGCGCTCGAGCCGCGCGTAGAGCGTTTCGAGCCTTTCGGGGTCGAGCCTGCTGACCTGGGTCGATCCGAGCGTGGGCGTCACGTAGAGCCTGATCAGGTCCTGGTAGCGATCGCGCGTCGTCTCCTCAAGGTCGGCAACGGCGAGCCAGCGGTCGATGAGTTCGGTCAGAGTGATGGCCGACTTCGGGTGCTGGTCCTCGTCGGCCTGGCGCTGCAGCTTGGTCAATGCCTTGTCGGCCAGCGCAGCGGTGTCGACCGTCTCCGTGAGGTTGCGGCGCTTCCCGGTGAGCGGGTCGGTGCCCAGGTAGACCACGGCCCGGAATCGTCCCGAGGGGAGCGGCTCGACGTACCCGCGGCGGCGACGAGTGGGGGGCATGGGACGAAGATAATCTTCGTTCGTCCCACGACTCGTCCCACGATCTCGGGCTTTCAGTGTGTCTGTCCGCGTTTCCGCAGGTCAGACGCGGTGCCCCCGGCAGGATTCGAACCTGCGCCACCGCCTCCGGAGGGCGGTGCTCTATCCCCTGAGCTACGGGGGCTCGGGCGTGGAAAACCCTACCAGCCCGCACCCGGTGACTCTCGCGAGTAACACCCGGGCCGGACGGGTCGCGGTCAGTTCGCCTCGGGGGTGCCGACCACAGCGGCCGGCCCCTTCTCGTCGAAGCCGGGGGTGGTGTAGGTCAACTCGATGATCGCGTCCAGGTCGCAGGCCGCGAGTTGTGCTGCCACGTCGGCATGTCCCGCGGTGATGGCGTCGACCAGGGCGACGTGTTCGGCGAGGCTCATCTGGCCCTGGCTGAAGGCGAGGTTGTCGCGGATGTTCTCGTGCAGCGCGTCCGAG
The DNA here is from genome assembly GCA_036758885.1 of Kineosporiaceae bacterium. GTDB lineage: Bacteria > Actinomycetota > Actinomycetes > Actinomycetales > Kineosporiaceae > DAIOVT01. The sequence continues at coordinate 5,825 of DAIOVT010000164.1, read as the reverse complement.
AACTCCTCGTAGAGGTCGGCCAGCAGCGGATTGTGCGCTGCGGCCACGATCGCCTTGTGCAGCTGCACGTCGAGCGCGACCGCCTCCTCGGTGTCGCCGCGTTCGGTCGCCGCGTTGCGCTGTTCGATCAGCCGGCGCTGGTTCTGGACGTCCTCGTCAGTGCGGCGAGTGGCGGCGAGCTGGGCGGCGCCGACCTCCAGCGCCCGGCGTACCTCGAGCACGTGTCGCACGTGGGCGCCGGCCAGCTGTCGTCCCATCACCGCGCTGAGTTCGCTGGCCGCCACCACGTAGGTGCCCGAACCCTGCCGGCGCTCCAGCAGACCCGAGTGCACCAGTGACTGCACCGCCTCACGCACCGTGTTGCGGCTGGTGCCGGTGAGCTGCGAGAGCTCGCTCTCGGTGGGGATTCGGCTACCCACGGGCCAGCCACCGGAGGTCACCTGTTTACGGAGCTGATCGAGTACCTGATCGATCAACCCCGAGCGCCGGGTCGCGCGCAGAATCTGGGCCTCCCGCCCTGGCTGAGCCACGATTCATTCTAGCTGTTGCAGGTCGTCCGACGGATGGCATTCCATGGTCACAGCGCGACACCGATGAGTGGGACGAAGCGGCCTCATCAGGTCAGCGGCAACGAGATCACGAACGTCGAGCCGGCTCCCGGGGCCGACTCGACCTCGATCGACCCACCGTGTTTGCGGACCACGATCGCGTAGGTGACGCTGAGCCCCTGGCCGGTGCCGCGGCCCACCTCCTTGGTGGTGAAGAAGGGGTCGAAGATCCGTTGCCGGGTCTTCTCGGTCATCCCGGTGCCGGTGTCCTGCACCATGATCCGGGCCCAGTCACCCTGCTTGCGGGTACGCACCGTGATCGTGCCCATGCCGGTGGTGGCGCCGCCGTTCCGGGCCTCCTCGATCGAGTGCGCGGCGTTCACCACGATGTTCAGCAGGGCCTGCTTCAGCTCACCCTCGTAGCAGGGCACGGTACGCAGAGCGGGGTCGAGGTCGAGCTGCACCTCGGCGACGTACTTCCACTCGTTGCGGCAGACCTGCAGGGTGCTCTGCACGATCCGGGACAGATCCGCCTCGCCGCGGCCGGCCCCGGGGTGGGAGAAGTCCTTCATCGCCCGGACGATCTCGCTGACCCGGTTCAGCCCTTCCAGCGACTGGCTCAGCGCGCTGCTGATCTCGCTCTCCAGGAAGGCGAGATCGGGAGTGGTGAGCACCTCCCGGGTGCGGTCCACCACCCCGGCGAGTGCGCTCGGGTCCGGCTCGCCGGTTCCGTCGGAACCGGCCGCCGTAGGCGCGTCGTCCAGCAGTGACCGGGCGGCGGCGACGGCGGCGAGCACCTGGCCGACCGTCTCGGAGACGAACCGGGTGTTGTCCGAGACGTACTGCACCGGGGTGTTGATCTCGTGCGAGATGCCCGCGGCTAGCTGGCCGATCGACTCCAGCCGCCGCGACTGGGCCAGCTGCCGCTCGAGCTGGGCCGCGTCGGTGACGTCGGCGGCGACGCCGATCACGCCGACGGTGCGTCCGGAGGCCGGGTCCCTCTGGGGCAGCACGCTGACCAGCAGCTCACGCCGGACGGCGCCCGCCTGTTCGCTGCGCAGGCGGGTGTGCAGGTCGAGCTGAGCGACACCGGTGGCCAGCACCTGTTTCTCGATGTCCGGCAACAGTTGTGACAGATCGTCGTCGACCGGCAGATCCCTCTCGCAGCGGTCACGCACCTGAGCCAGGTCCTGCAGACCGCGCATCGCCAGGAACGCGGGATTGGCCCCGCCGTAACGCAGATCGGACCCCTTCCAGTAGACGAGGTGCGGGATCGCCGAGAGCACCCGGTCGAGCAGGGTCTTCTCGGTGGCGATCTCCTCGGCGAGGGTGCGCACGTGCTGGTTGGTGACCCGCAACTGCTCCTCGGCCTGCTTGCGCGCGGAGATGTCCCGGCTGACACAGACGAACCGGTCCAGCCCGTTGCCGACCAGCACCGGTTGCATCTGCATCTGCAGCCAGTAGGTCTCTCCCGACCGGGTCTGCGCAGGTAGCTCGACATCGACGGGGCGGCCGTCGTCCATCGCCTCGCGCAGCGCCGACAGTTCCGGGCAGTGCGCGTGGTCGCCCTGCCACAGATCCAGCCGGTGCCGTCCGGTCAGCTCGGCGCGGTCGTAGCCGTTCAGCGCGCAGAAGGCGTCGTTGACCCATTCGATGTGGCCGGAGGCGTCCAGAATGGTGACCGCGTTGTCGGTGTGCTCGGCGACCAGGGCGAGCAGGTGCGCCCGCCGGGCGAGCAGCTCGAGCTCGATCTGGGTCGACATCGCCTCGGAGATGTCGATGATGGTGACCACGGCCCGGGCGACGTCGTGGTCGGCGATCGAGTGTGCCCGCACCACGACGTGCTCGAACCGACCGGCCCAGTGCCAGGACAGTTTGACGGTGGTGTGAAGCTCTCGCCGGGCAAGGGCTTTGGTGACGGTGGTGACCAGGCGCTCGCGGTCCGTATCGGCCGCCTCGACCATCGCGCAGAGGTCGAAGAAGCTCGAACCGACTCCGCTCTCCGGCAGCCCCAGCAGGGCGGTCTCGTGATCCCAGTCGCGGTTGCCGCCGAGCACGGTGCCGTCGGCGGCGAGCAGGCACATCCGCCCCTCGAGCGAGTCGATGACGCTGCGCATCAGACGTTCGGCGTCGCTGTTGGCCGCGCCGTCCGCGGCCGGGATCAGGCTGATGCTGCCCGTCCCCGCGGCCGCTCGCATCGGCCGGCCGGTCACGTGGGCGCACCCACCCGGTGCTGGTCGTCGAGGTCGTTCACCTTGTCGAGGTCGTTCACCGCGGCGGACGCCTCGATCCAGGCGCGTACCCGCTGTTCGCTCACCTCGCTGTCGCCGCACTCGACGCCGGCGACCATCTCGACCAGCTCGTCGGCCGTGGTGTCCGGGCAGACGGCGAGCTGATGCAGCACCGACAGCAGCACCTCGGCGGTGTTGGTCCCGGTCTCGCCGAACCGCACCGGCTGCCCACCGATGATCCGTTGCACGCCGGGAGAGAAGCCCCACAGACCCAGGAGGTAGGCGCCTGCCTGCGCCACGGTGCAGCCGAACGCGGCACGTTCGGCATCGTGGACGGCGAGCGGATCGGTGCGCAGCCAGGGGTCGGCGGCCAGTTCCTCGGCCAGTTCCTCGGCGGCCTCCGGCCGGCCCTCGGCCAGCACCAGGGCGCCCACCTCGCGCAGCATCGCGGCCAGACCGAGGGTGGCGGCGTCCTCGCGTGACCACTTCTCGGCGCGGGTGACCCGGCGCGCCATCGCCGTGCGTTTCAGCGCCTGGCTGCGCAGCACCTGCATGTTCACCCCGCGCAGCATCCGGTCGCCGCGGAAGGTCGAACCGGCCAGCACCAGGCTCTGCAACGCGTCCATGCCCAGCATCGAGACCGCCTGCGGCACCGTCTCGATGCGCTGCGGCAGACCGAAGAACGCCGAGTTGGTCAGTTTCAGCACCTCGACGCTGGTGGCCACGTCCTTGGCCAGAACCGCGGCGGCCTGCTCGACCGTGCAGTCCGGGGCGGCCACCACGTCGACCAGTTCGGCGTAGACCGCGGGAATGGTGGGCAGCGAGTGCACCCCGCCGATCAGGTCACGCAGCGCCGGCTCGGCCAGGCTGGCGAAGACGTGCAGGGCCCGGTCGATCACCGCGACCAGGGTGGCGGTGTCGCACGGTTTGCTCAGGATCTGATGCGCCGCCGCGGCCGAGCGCAGCAGCGAGCTGCGTTCGGCCTCGCCCGAGAGCACCACCCGTACCGTGCCGGGGTGGCGTTGCTGCACCTGGGCGAGCAGGGTGGCGCCGTCCACACCGGGCATCCGCAGATCGGTGACGACCGCCTCGAAACGTCCCGCGTCCAGCATCGCCAGGGCGTTCTGCCCGGAATCGGTGAACTCCAGGTCCCAGCCGCGCGGCAGCAGCCGCAGGCTGCGCCGCAGCGCCGACAGCACGTTGGGGTCGTCGTCCACGAACAGGACCCGCGGGCGATGAGCGTCGGCGGTCGTCTCCAGGCCCATGTCTGATAGGTCGACCGCCTGCGGGCGACCTTGAGCGGGCCGGCTCAAGCCGGCCGCCGGCCCGGACGATGCACGATCAGGGAATGATCATGATCGGCCGGGCGGACGACCGGTCGATGGGGGATGGAGCAGCGAATGAGCGGACGGGTCCTCCTGGTGGACGACGAGCCCCGGGTGCTCGATGCGTTCCGGCGCGCCCTGGCCGGGCGCTTCGACGTCGAGGTGGCCGCCTCCGGTGATGCCGGCCTGCAGGTGCAGCGGCAGGCGCTGGACTCGGGCAGTCCGTTCCCGGTGATCGTCTCGGACATGAAGATGCCGGGCATGGACGGCGCCGAGTTCCTCTCCCGGGCGCGGCTGGCGGACCCGGACGTGGTGCCGCTGATCCTGTCCGGCCAGGCCGACCTCGACTCGACGATCTCGGCGGTGAACAACGCCGGTCTGTTCGCCTTCCTGGTCAAGCCGTGCCCGAGCGAGGAACTCGCCTCGGTGCTGAACCGGGCACTGGCGCACAACGCCCTGGTGATCGCCGAGCGGGAACTGCTCGAACGCACCGTGCGCGGCACCGCCGACATGCTCAACGATCTGATGGCCTCCTCGCGCAGGTCGGCCTTCATGCGCACCCTGCGGATCCGCGACCTGGTCTCGGACATCGCCGAACGCCTTGGCCTGCAACGGGACTGGGAGCTGCTGCTGGCCTCGCGGCTGAGCCAGGTCGGCTGTCTGGCGATCCCCGACGACCTGCTGGCGAAGGCGTTCACCGGGGGTCGGCTGAGCCAGGAGGAGGCGGCGCTCTTCCGCAGCCACCGGGCCACCGGCATGGCCATGCTGGAGCGCATCCCGCGGCTGGAACGGATCGCCCGCTGGATCGGTGCGTTGCCGCTGACCGTCGACGAGGCACCGCCCGCCGACGCCGACGACGTGCAACTCGTGCTGTGTGCGGTCGCGGCGTTCGTGACCGCCTTCGAGGCCGGTGAGGACGCCGCGGCGGCCGCCGGGCAACTGGCCCGCAGCGGTCACTATCCCGAGCACCTGGTGCAGGCGATCATCGCCGGACGCGCCGTGGTGCTGCACAGTGCTGGCCTGCCCCGCCAGGTCACCGTGGCCCAGTTGCGCGAGGGCATGGAGCTGATCGCCGACGTCACCACCCGATCCGGAATGACGCTGGTACGCAAGGGAGAACAGGTCACCTGGCCGGTGGTGGAACGGCTGCGGAACTTCGCCCGCACGGTCGGTGTCGCCGAGCCGATGCAGGTGATCGACTACCGCCGCGGCGAGTAGTCCACAGCACCCGCGCGGCCGTTCCGGGCCGAACCGGGGCAGTACCGCGAACCGCGTAGGGTTTGCCGGGTGAACCCCGCCGATCTCATCGCGTCGATCCGCAACGCTCTCCAGGCGGCCGTCGACGCCGGCCAACTCGACGTCACCGTCCCCGGCGAGATCAACCTCGAGCGGCCCCGGCAACGCGATCACGGCGACTGGGCGACCAACGTCGCGATGCGTCTGGCCAAGCCGGCCGGCCGGCCGCCGCGTGAGGTCGCCATGATCCTGGCCGACCGGTTGGCCGGGGTGCCGGGGATCAAGAGCGTGGACGTCGCCGGGCCGGGTTTCCTGAACATCATCCTCGACGCGGCGTCGGCGGGGGAGCTGGCCCGCAGCATCGTCGAGGCGGGTGCCGGCTACGGGCACGGCGACCTGCTGGCCGGGCAGCGGCTGAACCTGGAGTTCGTCTCGGCCAATCCCACCGGGCCGATGCCTCTGGGCGGAACCCGTTGGGCCGCAGT
>DAIOVT010000163.1:2764-8054 GCA_036758885.1 Kineosporiaceae bacterium | reverse complement strand
CTCGACGAGCATCCGCGCGCGGCCCCGCCCGTCGAACGAGCGGTACTTCCGTCTGTCGTTCGTTCCGATCATTCGATTTGATCGTTCACTCGACAGCTCAGCGAGGGTGCTCTCCCACGAGCGCGACACTGCCGCCGTCCGTGCCCTTCGTGCCACGGACCACGCCCGGCGCCGAGTGCTGCCCGGAATCGGTCGAGACGTCCCCGGCCACCCAGGCGGGGACGCCCCGGCCGGCCAGCCGTGCGATGGCGGCGTCCGCCGCGTCCGGGGCGATCACCACGGCCATGCCGATGCCCTGGTTCAACGTGCGCTCGGCGTCCTCCCGGGGCACCCGGCCGAGTTGGGCGATCAGTGTGAAGACCGGCGCCGGGGTCCAGGTAGCGCGGTCCAGCCGGGCGTGCAGTCCGCGGGGCAGCACCCGGGCGAGGTTCGCGGCCAGCCCGCCGCCGGTGACGTGGGCGATGGACCGGACGCCGTCCGGGGCCGAGTCGATCAGGGCGAGCAGGTCGGCGGCGTAGATCCGGGTGGGCTCGAGCAGTTCCTCACCGAGGCTGCGGCCGAGTTCGGGCACCTGTCGGTCGTACTGCCAGCCGGCCTCGGCGAGCACCCGCCGGATCAGCGAGTACCCGTTCGAGTGCAGCCCGGAGGAGCCGAGCGCGAGCACCAGGTCGCCGGCCCGGACCCGGTCGGGGCCGAGCAGGGCATCGGCCTCGACCACACCGGTGGCGGCGCCGGCGATGTCGTACTCCTCGGCGGCCATCAGCCCGGGGTGCTCGGCGGTCTCGCCGCCGACCAAGGCGCAACCGGCCACGGCCGCGGCCGCGGCCACTCCGCCGACGATCGCCGCGATCCGTTCGGGCACCACTCGGCCGCAGGCGATGTAGTCGGTCATGAACAGCGGCCGGGCCCCGCAGACCACCAGGTCGTCGACCACCATCGCGACCAGATCGGCGCCGATCGTGTCGTGCTTGTCGAGCGCCCGCGCCACGGCGATCTTGGTGCCGACACCGTCGGTGCTGGTGGCCAGGATCGGATGCCGGTAGCCGGTGAGCACCTTGGCGTCCACCAGCCCGGCGAAGCCGCCGACACCGCCCAGCACACTGACCCCGGACGCCGCGTGGGCGCTCGCGTGATTGCCGGCGACCGCCGCCTTCATCAACTCGACGGCGCGATCACCCGCCTCGACGTCGACCCCGGCAGTGGCATAGGTGATCGGCTCGCCCACGCTCGGCAGCCTAGCCGTAGCTGATCCGTTCGCCGGTGCAGGGGCCGACGGGGTCGTGGCGTACCGAACAAACCCGCGCCGACAACCCGGTGGCGTCACCCTGCGTGCGACGATGAACCAGCGATGAATGTGACCGAACCGCAACTGCGCAGCATGGGCCTGCGCCAGCTCTTCAGCTTCCTTCTCGCCGGGCGCCGGTCGATGGCGGCGCTGCTGGTGATCGTGTCGTTGATCTCCGGACTCGCCGAGGCCACCGCCATCGCTCTCGTGGTCAAAGCGGTCGGGCTGCTGATGTCCGGCGACACCGGCCAGGTGGACTTCGGGCCGATCGACCTGCCGATGCGGTCGGCCCTGGTGCTCGCGGTGATCCTGGTCCTGCTGCGTCTGGTGGCCTCGGCCTGGGCAGCGGACCTGGGCGCCCGGGTCTCGGCCAACGTGCGTGAGGACCTGCGCAACCGGCTGGTGCGCGCCTACACCAACGCCGACTGGTCGGTGCAGGTGCGCGACCGCTCCGGCGAGTTCGCCGAGATCACCACGGCCCAGGTCAACGAGGCCGGCGCGATCATCCTGGCCGCCACCCAGGCCGTGCTCGGCGGCACCACCCTGCTCGCCCTGCTGGCCACCTCCGCGGTGATCAACCCGATGGCGACGGCGGCGTTGATCGGCATCGGCGCCGTGCTGTTCCTGATCACCCGGCTGAACACGAAACGCGCCTACGAAGGGATCAGGGACAGCGCCACCTCGCGGGGCAACGTCGCCTCCGACATCGACTCGATGTGCAACTGCACCGAGGAGATGCACGTCTACGGCGTCGCCGACAGCTTCCGCCGGCGGGTCGCCTCCTCGATCCGGGAGAGCGAGCACGGCTTCTACCGCGGGCAGCGGCACGGCCGGATGGCCTCGGCCTCGTTCCAGTCGGCGACGCTGCTGATCGTCGTCCTCGGGGCCGTGGCGCTGAGCTACCTGCCGGCCGGTTCGGACATCACATCGCTCGGCGCCGTGGTGATCCTGCTGATCCGCGGTGCGGGCCTGGCCCAGCAACTGCAGGCGTTCTCGTCGGTGCTGAGCACCCAACGCCCCTACGTCGAACTGGTGGCCCGCGAACTCGACCGCTACGAGAGCAGCTGGCCCAGCTACGGCGCCACGATGCCGACCGGCACCGAGCGGCGGATCATGCTGCGCAACGCCTCGTTCACCTACCCGGGCAGCACCGTGCCCGCGCTGTCCGACGTCAACGTGATCCTCGGCCCGACCGGCGCGGTCGGCATTCAGGGACCGTCCGGCTCGGGCAAGTCGACGATGCTGCAACTGCTGCTCGGGTTGCGGGCACCCACCCGGGGCACGGTCACCTACGGCGGTGTCGACCTCTCCCGGCTGAGCCCGGCCGAGCGCAGCAAGGCGATCGCCTTCGTCGGCCAGACCCCGAAACTGCTGCCCGGCACCATCTGGGAGAACATCTCCTTCTTCCGCGACATCCCCGGCCCCCGGGTCCGGCAGGCGGCCAAGCGCGCGGCCGTGCTCGAGGACATCGAGGCACTGCCGGAGAAGTTCCAGACCGAGGTCGGTCAGCGGGTCGACACCGTCTCCGGCGGACAGCGGCAACGCATCTCGATCGCCCGCGCGCTCGCCGCCTCGCCGTCCGTACTGGTGCTGGACGAGCCGACGTCCAGCCTGGACAGCGAGTCCGAGGCGATCGTGGTGAACACCCTCAAGGAGCTGTCCGCGACCATGTTGGTGATCATCGTCAGCCACCGGGACGCCCCGCTGCGCATCTGTGACACCGTGCTCGACATCGAGTCGGGCCGGGTCAGCACGCGCTCCGGGATCACCGAGCGCCGGTGAACGGGCCGGCCGCGAACGACTCAGCGGCGAACGACTCAGCGGCGGGCCGGAGCCCGCTGCTGGCGGTGGCGATCTGCACCTACAAGCGTGACGAACCGCTGGCCCGCACCCTCGACTCGCTCGCCATCGCGCATCGTGAGGCGCTCGCCGCCGGCGTCGCGATCGACCTGTCGGTGACGGTGATGGACGACGACGGCAGCGGCGGCACCCGGCAGTTCCTGAAGGGGCTGAGCCATCCGTTCCCGGTGCACTACGAGGTCAGTGCCTCGGGCAACATCTCCCGCGCCCGGAACAGTGCGATCGCCGCCGCGCTGCCCGGCTCGGACTGGCTGGGCATGCTCGACGACGACGTCGTGGTACCGCCGAACTGGCTCACCCTGGCCGCCGGCTGGCTCACCCGGCCGGAGGTCGACGCGGTGACCGGGGCGTGTCTGGTGGTCTTCCCCGATGGTCCGAAGTGGTTGCGCGAGGAGCCTTTCCAGCAGGACGGCGCCATGGAGGGCGAGGACGGCAGACCGACCGGCACCTGCGCCTCGGGCAACTGCATCATGCGCTCGGCCTGGCTGCGCGAGCACCCACAGATCCGCTTCGCCGACGACCTCGGGACACTCGGCGGCGAGGACATGGTCTTCTTCCGGACGGCGACCTCGCACGGTCTGCGCGCGGTCTTCCTGAACGACCTGGCGGTCTCGGCGGTGGAACCGGCCGAGCGGGCGACCTTCGGTTACCAGATGCGCCGCGGTCTGTGGATCGGCAACTCCGAGGCGGTCACCAATCTGCGTCTCGGACACGCCGGCCGGGCCAGGTTGGCCGCCCGCGGCGCCAAGCGGATGGTCAGGGCACTGGGCCTGGAGAAGGTGCGGGTACAGCGCCGTCCGCCGTACCTGACGGTGCGCCGCTACCCGCTCTACGTGGCACTACGCGGTCTGGGGATGATCGCCGGGGCGATGGGCGTCGAGCTCGCCCACCGCTGAACCGAACCGCTCCGGCAGGCCGCGCCACCGGTCATGACTCGACGACGAAGACGTCGGCCTTGGCACCGAGCTTCCGGGAGATGTCCTCGATCTGCTTCTTGGTCAGGCTGCCCGACTTGAACGGAATGATCACCCCGGCGGCGTCGCCGAGGATGACGCCGTCGCGCATCGTGCGCATCTTGAACTCGGCCTGCACGTTGCTGTGCACCTTCTCGGCGGCCTCCTTGAGCAGCATCGCGACCCGGTCCTGACCCGGGAAGTCGGCGACGTCGATCAGCACCCGGTTGACGTCGCGGCCCTTGTTGCCCAGCCACACCGCGAGCGAGTCGACCGCCGGGTTGGGCATGTCCAGGCCGTCGGGGACCCGGGAGTCGAGCGCCACCCAGCGGTGCCCCTCGAGCGCCAGACCGACCTCGTCCCAGGAGTGCACGGTCGGCCGGAACCGGGTCATGCCGATGGCCAGGGCCAGCCCGAGCAGCGCACCGCCGAGTGCGGCGGCGCCGGCGCCGAAGATCGAGAACCGCTTGCCCTCACTGACCGCCGAGGGCTGCTGAACGACCTGCACCGTCGAACCGGCGCTCTGTTGCTGGGCCATCAGCGAGGACTGCTGCGATGCCAGATCGCTGTACTTGGCGACCAGCAGCGAACGCTGGCTGCTCTCCAGCGGTGCCACCGAGGCGCCGTCGTTCGGCAGCCCGGTGCGGCGCAGCGCCGCGGCCACCGCGTCGGCGATCTTCTCGCTGAGCGCGTCGATCTGCTTCTGCGCGGTGCTCATCTCGGTGCCCAGCGCCTTCAACTGCACCGCGGTGCTCGCGGTGACCCGCGCGCTCACACTGGCCACGTACTGGTCGTCGATCAGCTTGGCCACTTTGGCCGCGTGCTCGGGGTCCAGGCCGCGTACCTGGACGACGATCAGGTCGGTGCCCGGTTCCTGGGTCGCGGTCACCGCCGTGCCCAGCTGGGTGGCGCTGACGCCGCCGTCCTTGGCCGCGACCGCCCGCATCGTGTCGGTGGAGAGCAGCACCCCGAGCTCGTTCGCGATGTAGCGATCGAGCTGCCCGGCGTACACCTGCTGCAGCGCCGAGGTCGGCCGTACCAGCAACTTGCTCTCGGCGACGCTGGTGTTCTGCCCGAGCACCATCGACCAGAGCAGGTAGAGCGCCGCGGCGAGCACCGCACCGGCGACGGGGAGGACCTTGTACAACCGCGACAAGAGTTATCCGACCTTTCCGAGAGAGGGTCCGGGAGC
>DAIOVT010000163.1:0-2754 GCA_036758885.1 Kineosporiaceae bacterium | reverse complement strand
GGAAGAGCACCCCGGACGGCGCGGCCGCCCGCGCACCGGGCGAGAGATGGCCGTCGAGCAGGACCAGAACCACCAGCCACGGCCCGAGGAACATGGACTCGACGAGCCCGGTGACGGCGATGAAGGCCAGGAAGAGCAGGGCGAAGTCCTTCACCTCGCCGACCGGCAACCGAAGCGCGCGCAGCAGCACCACGCCGGCCGAGACGAGGAAGAACACCAGACCGACGAGGCCGATCTGACCGGTCAGGTCGAGGGCCGCGTTGTGTGCGTGCGGGGGCACGAAAAGATTGAAGTGGCGGGCGACCATGTGTCGCGTCGGCGAATCGGAATCGACCTCGAGAAAAGCGAAAGCGCCGTGACCCAAGAATGGCGCTTTCGCGATCTCCGGAAGCGTCGCCTGCCAGATCTCGGTGCGCAGACTCAGGGTGGGATCCTTGCCGGCCAATTCGAACAGATAGTTGCGCAGCAGAAATGCCGCACCCACCGCGGCCGTGACCCCGGTGGCAAGAACCCGGAAACGCATTCGCCGCTCGAAGGCATTTGCGGGTGCGCGTTGCCAGGCCAGACCGAGCACCGCCGCCACGGTGAGCATCATCGCCAGTTGGCTGGTACGACTCTGGTTGCCTATCGACAGCACGACGATCAGGCCCATCAGGACGACGCCGAACCGGTTGCGAGCCAACACGAGTAAGCACAGCAGCCAGAAGGCCAGCATGATTCCGAGACCGTTCTTGCTGTACTGGGCGTGCCAGCCCTCGGCGTCCGCACCGCTTGCCGCCCGAGCCGCCGGGGAACCGGCGATCAACGCGGCGACAACGACGACGCTGATCAGCGACAGCACCGTGAAGATCCTGCGGAACTCAGCTCGCGTCAGGCAGGAGCCGACCATCCAGGCGACCACCAGGACCGGTCCGTAGGTGCGCAGTCTTTCCGCCGAATAGAGCGGAACGTCACTCCAGAAGACCGACAGCAACAAAGTGGCGGCCAGCAGGATCAGCGGCACCGAGGGCAGGATCATCCGGAGTCTGCCGAGTCGATACCGAACGATCACCAGGACCGCCAGGACAAAGGCGACCGACAGCGTGATCATGCCGGGGAGACGCACCACATCGGTGACATCGATCAGTAGAACAACCGTCAGGACGACGAGACCCGCCGAGAGAAGGCCGAGTGTTCCCGGGGTGAACACCCGGCCACGAGAAACCCTCGAACCGTCACTGTCAGAGGTGACACCGGCAACGGTCACCTCGGAACCGCACAGCGGAACACCGGGTCAGACACACGCGCAATCGTACGGGACCAATTCGAGCCCGGGCCGATTCCGGGGCCGGGCGATGTGCGGCACACGCACCAATTGTGATCAGTCTCGCATTGATGACACAGAGTGAGAGTTCGAGTCGGACAATCCTCTCGGGGAGTGACATCGAGGGCCCGCCGGCGGCACGGCGGGCAACCCTTGCGGTGACGCTCGGTCATCGGACTCGGCCCCCCGTCCAGTTGCCCGGGCCGTACCGGTTGCCACATCACCCGGCCCCTACCTAGCCTGATCATGCGGGAATGAAACACCTCCTTGCCGGACAAAAAGGCAGGACATTAGGGATGGACTCGGGCACAAGGGACCTGTGATCATCGGTCATGAGGCGCGCAGCCGCGACGCTGCAAACTCCGGCATCAGGGGTCATCAGCCGGTAGCAACCCTGCAGGACGACTTGCCACCCGGGGTGATCAGTGACACTTAGTAATGGCAGCGAAGCGCGTACTGATTCCGTTGCAGCAGCCCCGGTCGCTCCCCCGTCGCTGCCGCAGCGCGACCGGTCCGCCGTCCCGTCCGGCCCTTCTTCAGAACCCTCTGCGGACGGTGCGGAATCACCACCGTTCTCGGAATGTCTTGCCGAGATCGGCTTTGCCGATCCGGCCCGCTGGGTGCAGTCGGAAAGTGAATTGCTGGACACTCTTGCGGGCGGAACCGGGCGGGTTCAGACCTTGAATCTCTGTCACCTCCGACTGCTCACGGAGGACCCTGAATTCCGCACCGCGGCGGCCCAGGCGGACCGGCTCTGTGCTGACGGCTGGCCGGTGGCCCTGCTGGCCCGGCGCCTGGGCATGCACCTCGAACGGGTCACCGGCAGCGGGTTGCTCTTCGACCTGGTCGCCGATCTACGCCCCGGGCTGGGCCGGCGGGTCGCGCTGGCCGGCGCCTCGCAGGATTCCGGACGTCTGCTCCGCCGGCGCCTGGCCGAGTCCGGTCGGCGACTGGTGTTCGCCGACCACGGCCGGGCGAGCGAGTGGGACGAACGGACGATGGCCGCGAAGATCCGGGCCTCCCGGGCCGATCTGGTGCTCATCTCGGTCAGCCCGCCCCTGGGTGAGGTCTACGCCGCGGCCCTGGCCGACCGGCTGCCGGACCGGCCGGTGATCGCGGTCGGCGGTGCGGTCGACATGATCGGCGGGACGGTGCCCCGGGCGCCCACGCTCTGGCGGCGGCTCGGCCTGGAGTGGGTCTGGCGGATGTGCCAGGAACCCCGCCGGCTCGCCTCCCGCTACCTCGGCGAGGACGTTCCGTTCTTCGCCCGGCAGGTGGTTCCGTTGATGCTCAGCCCCGATCGGATGTCCGCCACCCTGGGCAAGACCGGGTGAACCCGACCGTCGCCATCCCCTCGGCCGGCCGGCCGGTTGCGATCTACGCTGCTGAACCGGGTCGACGCCGGAGGAGCCAGAGGAGAACGTCCGCATGAAGCAGCGCGAGCGCAAGGA
>DAIOVT010000162.1:0-8054 GCA_036758885.1 Kineosporiaceae bacterium | reverse complement strand
CGACCCCGATCTGGGCCGGGGAGTATGGCTGGCGGTGCAGACCGGGGACGTCGACCTGCCCCACGGCCAAGCGATCCGTGCGGCGATCACCCCGATCCACGACCCCCGAACCGCTGCCCGGATCGAGGCCGGAGCCCTGGACGCCGCCCGCCGCGGGATGCCGCTGCCGAAGCTGCGCCGGCTCCTCGAACGCTTGGTCGCGCACCTGGCCCCCGCCGCGCACGCCGACATCACCGAGGCCGAACGGCTCCTGCAGACCGGGGTCCGGGTCCGCCGCCGCGGACACGGCCTGGCCGCGATGACCCTCACCGCCGACGCCACCGACATCGAACACGCCCGAGCCGCCCTCACCGGCCTGACCGCCCTCGCAAGCGATACCAACAGCAGCACCTGTGGGAGCCGGGGCAGTGGCAGCAGTGATGCCGGCGGCAGCGACGACTGTGGGGCGAGCATGGTCCAGGTCGCCCTCGACGCGATCACCAACGCCGCCGACCTCACCGAACACCTCACCAACCACCACACCTGCGGCGACCCATCGTCGGGAACGCCCGAGACAACCGGGACAACGGGGCCAAGGTCAACGACGAGGGAACGGCCGTCCCGGCCGCCGTGGCGGTCCCAGGTCCGGATCAACCTCACCGTGCCCCTGTCCACCCTGCTCAACACCAGCGAACACAGCGGCGAACACAGCGACAGCAGCGAACACGGCGGCGAACACAGCGGCGAACACAGTGACAGCAGCGAACACGGCGGCGGGCCCGGAGAACTCGACGGCTACGGCATGATCCCCGCCGCCCTCGCCCGCCAGATCATCACCGACCACGGCCACCACGCCACCTGGCGCTGCCACTACCTCCACGACCACCAACCGGACGAGCACTCAAACGATCACTCGGACGAACACCCAGGGGATCACTCAGACGAGCGCTGCGGGTCAGCCGGCCACGGCAGCATCATCGGCATCGGCCGTACCGTCCACGACCCCGGCTACACACCCTCACCCAGCACCCGCGACTACATCACCGCCCGCGACCGCACCTGCCGCTTCCCCGGCTGCAACAACTCAGCGCATTCGGGCGACATCGACCACGTCACCGCCTGGCAGAACGAGAACGGCAACCCCGGCGGCCCGACCTGCTCTGAGAACTTCATCGCCCTGTGCCGACACCACCACCGCCTCAAGACCCACACCGGGTTCACCCCCCGACACGAAGGCAACCACCTCATCTGGACCACCCCCACCGGCCGCACGATCCGAACCCCCTGGCAGCCAACGCTCCAGCCACCACCAACACCGCCCGACCCACCTTTCTGAACGGCTGCGCCGTCACTGGCTATCGGGCTGCCCCGAGCCAACGCGATTGGCGATGGCCGACGCGAGCTTGTCGTCGAACCATTCGTGCAGATCCAGGAATTGAACAAGACTCGCCAGAAGGGCCACCGGCACACGCGGCTCCAGCAAGAGTTGCACGAGTGCAGCAGGTGAGGGATACACGTCCTCCAGCGACTCACGCCGATACTCGTCGTTCAGCTTGCGGATCAACGGATCCGCGATCTCGAACTCCCCCAGCCGCACATGTGCCTGCGCCTTCAACCGGGCCAGTTCGACCGTTCGCCAATGCAGATCAAGCCTGTCGAAGTAGCCGGACGGGACCTGCGCCACGCATCGGAGAGCGACGTCCGGGAACCCTTGCGCCGTGGCCGCGTGCGCCAGGTAAAGGTCAGGCCATCCCGGGTTGTGCGGAACGTCCGCACGGGATCGCTCCGCCAAGGCCGCGGACAACGGCACCTCACCCATCTCGGCCAGCACCGCAAGGGCACATTCTCGAAGTTCCTGGCGATCCGGAAACTCCTCGAGCTCGTCTCGATCAACCTCCTCGAGAACGCGGCGCAGTTCGGCTGCCTGATCGTCGGATGAGGTCAGAGCACGGTCGAATCGCTCCCAAGGATTCTGATCAGCGCCGCTTCCGCTCAGCAATTCGGCCAGTTCACGAGCGACGGGGCCTCTCGACAGCTTGCGGCCCCACCACCATGCTTCGCGATCCGAGGAATCGGTTGCTCGCGCCATTTCCCGGTCCGGGTCATCCGAGGTCATGTCGCGGTACATGCGATCCACGTGTCCGATCTTCGCTTCCGCCTGGGCCACCTGCTCAGGGGGCAGCTGCGAGACCCCGTCGGCGAGACGATCCCTGATGACCAGAGCGGCCACCACATCGAACACCCCCCAGGTGGTCATGTCGGAGTCCGGTGCATCGAGCTCGGCGTGCAGCCGCGAAACGTGCGCCGTCCACGAGCCGGCCAATTCACCGAGCGTGAACGAATCCCCTGAGGCGAGGCTGACCCTCTGCCGCTCCCAGCCGCTCGTCAAATCGGTCCTCCGCCCAGGGGTTGAACCGGACCCCGCGCCGGCTCGGAGTACTCGGAGCCTGTACACGATCGGCCCCCGACCTGCAGGTCGGGGGCCGATCGTCGAGCTGGTGGCGGGTGATGGATTTGAACCAACGTAGGACAATGCCGACGGTTTTACAGACCGCTCCCTTTGGCCGCTCGGGCAACCCGCCATGCGGCAGTCGGACCCAGATCCGCGCACCGCAGGTGGCAGGATAGCAAGCAGGTGCGGGGCGCCGTCCAACTGATACCGATCCAGACCCTGGCGAGCCCCCCGCGAGCACGAACCCGATCAGCAATCGATGCAGGAGGACCCACCGTGGCCGGCGACAGCTCGTTCGACGTCGTGAGCAAGGTTGACCGTCAGGAGGTCGACAACGCCCTCAACCAGGCGGCGAAGGAGATCTCGCAGCGCTACGACTTCAAGGGTGTCGGCGCATCCATCGAGTGGAGCGGCGAATCGGTGGTGATGAAGGCGAGCAGCGAGGAGCGGGTCAAGGCCGTGCTCGACGTCTTCGAGACCAAGCTGGTCAAGCGCGGCATCTCGCTGAAGGCCCTCGACGCCGGCGAGCCCAAGGCCTCCGGCAAGGAGTACCGCATCGACGCGGCCATCAAGGAAGGCCTCGATCAGGAGAACGCCAAGAAGATCTCCAAGCTGATCCGCGACGAGGGTCCGAAGGGGATCAAGGCCTCGATCGTCGGCGACGAGCTGCGCGTCACCAGCAAGAGCCGCGACGACCTGCAGTCCGTGATCGCCCTGCTCAAGGGCTCCGACCTCGACGTCGCCCTGCAGTTCGTCAACTACCGCTAGAACCGGCCCCGCCCTCGACCGGCACCAGGCTCAGGACGTCAAGGGAGACAACGTCTTTCAGCGCCCGAAGGTGGGCGCGGCAGGCGTGCGCGCCGTCCGGGGTGATCGCCACCCAGGTACGTGGACGGCGCCCGGCCCGGCCCTTGGAGACCTCCAGGTACCCGGCCCGCTCCAGCGCTCCGAGGTGCTTGGAGAGCACCGAGTCGCTCACCCCGACCAGGTCGCGCAGCAACGCGAACTCGGTGCGGGCGACGCTGTCCAGGGCGGCTACCAGGGACAGCCGCAACCCGCTGAGCAACTGTTCGTCCAGGCGCAGGCGGGGATGGCTGGTCGCGTCGCTGCCCTGATCGATGCCGATGCTCATGAGCCTTGTCTCGGCTCGGCGCACGCCGAACTTCACTCCGACGGAGCAATTGAGCGGACGGAGAGCTCAGTCCTGGTTGCTGAACGCGGCGTCGAAGGAGGCTTCGGGGGCGGCGAAGTCGAACCGCCGCAGGAACTCCAGCGCCTGCGGCGCCCCGGCCAGGCGGTCCATGCCGGCGTCCTCCCACTCCACCGAGATCGGCCCGGCGTAACCGATCGCGCGCAGTGCCCGGAAACAGTCCTCCCAGGGCACGTCACCGTGACCGGCGGAGACGAAGTCCCAGCCCCGGCGCTGGTTCCCCCAGGGCAGGTGCGAGGAGAGCACGCCGTTGCGGCCGCCGCCCATCCGCATCCGGGTGTCCTTGCAGTCGACGTGGTAGATGCGGTCGGCGAAGTCGGTGATGAATCCGGCCGGGTCCAGCCCCTGCCACATCATGTGGCTCGGATCCCAGTTCAGCCCGAACGCCTCGCGGCGTCCGATCGCCTGCAGGGTGCGTTCGGTCGACCAGTAGTCGTAGGCGATCTCGGAGGGATGCACCTCGTGTGCGAACCGCACGCCGCACTCGTCGAAGACGTCCAGGATCGGGTTCCAGCGAGCGGCGAAATCCTCGTAGCCGGCCTCGATCCGCGCGGCCGGCACCGGCGGGAACATCGCCACGTACTGCCAGATCGACGATCCGGTGAACCCGACCACGGTGTCGACGCCGAGTGCCCGGGCCAGCCGGGCGGTGTTCTTCAGATCCTCGGCGGCGCGCTGCCGCACCCCTTCGGCGTCACCGTCGCCCCAGACCCGTGAGGGCAGGATCGCCTGATGCCGGAAGTCGATCGGATCGTCGCAGACCGCCTGTCCGGAAAGGTGATTGGAGATCGCCCACAGCCCCAGCCCGTGCCGGTCGAGCAGCTCCTTGCGTTCGGCGACGTAGCCGGAATCGTCCCAGCGCGATGCGTCCAGGTGTTCACCGGAGACCGCGATCTCGAGCCCGTCGTACCCCCAGCCGGCGGCGTGCTCGGCCACCTCGGCGAGGGTCAGGTCGGCCCACTGCCCGGTGAAGAGGGTGAAGTCGGTCATCGTTCCTCCAGGCTGACGCGCTGCCCGTGCTGGGCGGCGCTCTGCTCGACTGCGGCCAGAACCCGTTGCACCGCAAGGCCGTCGGCGAAGGACGGCACCGGGTCGGTGCCCGCGGCGACCGCCACCAGGAAATCACCCATCTGGTTGGTGAACGAGTCGGCCCAGCCCAGGGTGTGTCCGGGTGGCCACCAGGCCGACAGGTAGGGCTGGTCGGCGTCGGTGACCAGAATCCTGCGGAAACCCGAGTCCGCCTCGCTGACCCACAACTCGTTCAGCGACTCCAGGTCGAAGACCAGTGCTCCCCCGCTGCCGTAGACCTCGATGCGCAACGCGTTCTTGCGCGCCGTGGTCATCCGGGAGACCTCGAGCGCGGCGAACGCGCCGTCGGCGTGGTCGCCGCCGCGTAGTTGCAGGGTGGCCCAGGCGGCGTCGTCCACGTTCACCCGCTCGGGCCCGTCGGGGCCCGGACGTTCGCCGACGAAGGTGTGCAGGGTGCCCGACACGGTATGCACGTCGGCGCCGGTGAGGAAGCGGAGCTGGTCGACCGCGTGCGATCCCAGGTCGCCCAGGGCCCCCGACCCGGCGGTCTGCTTGCGCAGCCGCCAGGTGATCGGTGAGGCCGGGTCGACCAGCCAGTCCTGAAGGTAGGAGGCCCGGATCTGGCGGACCTGCCCGAGCCGGCCCGAGAAGATCAGCTGCCGGGCGAGGGCCAGCGCCGGGACGCGGCGGTAGTTGAACCCCACCATCGACCGGACGCCGAACGCCTGCGCGGCGGTGGCCGCCGCGAGCATCTTCTCGGCCTCGGCGACATCGTTGGCCAACGGCTTCTCGACGAGCACGTGCTTGCCGGCCGCCAGCGCGGCGATCGCCACCTCGGCGTGCAGGTGACCGGGCAGGCAGATGTCGACGATGTCGATGTCGTCGCGCTCGAGCACAGCGCGCCAGTCACCGGCGGTCTGCGCCCAGCCGAACTGCCGCGCCGCCTGCTCGGTGGCCGCCCGGTCGCGGGCGACCAGAAGCCTCCGTTCGATCGCCGGCACCTCGGGCCGGAACGCGGCCACGTTCCGCCAGGCGTTCGAGTGCGCCTTGCCCATGAACGCACTGCCCACCACCGCCACACCCAGCGTCCGGGAGCCCGGCGGATCGCCGGTCATCGCTTCTCCCCCGCCGGAGCAGCGGAGCCGACGAGACCGCGCAGGAAGGCCAGGCCGTCACGGGCCAGGTCGTCCTGGGTGGGCGCCAGCGGACGCCAGATCGAGGCGGCCGTGGCGATCGAGGCGTTCTCGGCGGTGAAGCTCTCGATCACCAGATCGCCCGCGTAGCCGACCTCGTCGAGCGCAGCCAGGATCGCCGTCCAGTCGCTCTGGTCGTCGCCCGGCGCGCCGCGGTCGTTGCCGCACACCTGCACGTGTACCAGATGCCCTGCGGCAGAACGGATCGCGGCCGCCGACGAGCGCTCCTCAATACCCAGGTGATAGGTGTCGAGCATCAGTCCGAGCGCCGGCCCGAGCAGGCCGTCCAGGGCGGTCAGGGCCTGGTCGACGGTGTTGATCAGGGACGTCTCGTAGCGGTTCAGCGGCTCGATGCCGAGCGCGACACCGTGCTCGCCGGCGAACTCCACCACCGGCGAGAGCGATTGCCGCAGTTGGTGATACGCCGTCCGGCGTTGTTCCGGCGACATCCGCCAGACCCGGCCGGTGGCGGCGTAGAAGGGGCCGCACACCGCCCCGGCGCCGAGTTGCGACGCCAGGGCGATGCACGCCTTCAGGTAGTCCTGGGTGGCCTGCACCCGGTCCTCGCCGGCCTCGACCAGGTCGCGGCCCGGGGCCATCGCCCCGCACACGTGCGGCCGCAACCCGGTCTCCGCCAGCAGCGGACCCACCACCTCGGCGGTCCAGTCGCCGGGGTTCTCCAACGGCAGCTCGACGGCGTCGAACCCCATCCCGGCCACCGAGCGCAGCAGCGCCGGGGCGTTCGCGTCGGTGAGCGGTGAGACCCACACCCAGGTGTTGACGCCGATCCCCCGCACTGACGACTTCGACGACGTCACGGCATCTTCCGGTCCTGCCAGATCTTCGGGTACCCGGGCAGGTTCTCGCCGCCGAACTTGGCGTAGTGCCCGTCGGGCATGCCCTCGTTCGCCTTCAGGAAGGCGGCCCGCTCGGACTCGGTGATCGGCTTCTGCGGCAGCACCCACTCGGTTGGCACCTGCTCACCGGCGAAGATCTTCTGGACGGCGAGAAGCGGTGTGCGCCACTGGAAGTTGGAGTACACCGGGGCGAGACCGGTCAGCTTGGTCTGCTCCCACTTGCGCAGGAAGGACATCTCGTCCTCACCGGTCATCACCGGCAGCGGTTTGCCGGCGTCCTCGAAGGCCTCGATCGCGGCGACGGCACCATCGCCGGCGTCCATCCAGACACCCTTGACGTCGCCCTTGGCCAGTTCGTCGCTGATGATCGACTTGATCTTCGCCGGGTCGCCGCCGGTGAAGTGGTCGACGGCGTTCACGCCGGACTCCTGGAACAGCTTCTCGGCTGCGGCCCAACGGTGTTCGAGCACATCGACACCCGGCAGGATGCGCAGCGCGATCACCTTGTCACCCTTGGCCAGCTTGCTGGTCAGGAACTCCGCGGTGTCGATGCCCCAGGCGAAGCCACCGATCGGGTGGATGAACGTGGTCGCGCACTCGGTGTTGACGCCGCGGTCGAAGACGACCACCGGCTTACCCGTGGCACAGGCCCGTTCCACGGCCGGGGTCAACGCCGCGGTGGAGTTGGGCGAGATGACGAAGGAGTCGCAGTTGCCCTCCTGGATGAAGTAGTCGATGTCGGCGATCTGGGTGTTGTCGTCGTCCTGCGCGTCCCGGGTCTCCATCGTCGAGATCGCGCCGGCCGACTGCAGCACCTTCAGCTGCTGGTTCATCGTGATCCAGCCGGTCTGCCGCCACGGGTTGGAGATCGAGGCGTTGGCGAAGCAGACCTTCTTCGCGCCGCTCGCCTTGAACTTGGCGGTGTCGGTCATCGCACCGGCGATGTACTGCAGGTACGGCGTCGCCGCGTCGCCCTCGAAGGTCGCCGAGCGCTGCTTGTCCTGGGTGTCGTAGAGCGTCTGGTCGAACCACTGCTGGGTCGCCGAGGCCGATCCGGAGGCGCTGCCGGACGCCGCGGAGCTCTCGGTGGTGGACGGGTCGGTGGTCTGACTGCAGGCGCTGAGCGCCAGCGTCAGGATCGCCGCCCCGGCGAGCGATCCCCGGGTGAACGTTCGTCGCATCAGTGTTCTCCTGTGTCGGTGCCCGGCCGGGCAGTGGATGGATCTGGTGACGAATGCGGACGGGCACCCGGGCGCGAGCGCCGTCCGAGGGTCCAGGCCCGGGCGGAGGACGCGACGGCGACGATGATGATCGCCCCCTGGATGCTGTCCCGC